>NZ_CEZBFX010000010.1:0-81118 GCF_982964205.1 Roseofilum sp.
CTACATAGAGGCGGTTTTCGGTTGAGGTTACCCACTGACAAAACCGCTCCCAAGCGCTCGCGTTGGAGCTTTGTTGAAGAGTTGTGGTCATGTTTTTATGATGGCTATGTATTTTTCTAGGTTCTGTGGCGGTTTCCTGCCACTTACAACAAACATATTAACTTGTTTATTTAGTTTTGTAAAGGGGTTTTCACAAAAAATTTTAGGAAATTTATAATAAGTATTTCTTATCATCAACTTTGTCAGAGTCACAATATCTGGCCGGATGAAGTCTACAAGCACTCAAGAACAACAACAAGCACCCCATTACAGGGGTGCTTGGTACTTTTGATTGAAGCATAAGGCTTAAGAATTAGCCTTGGATAGTAGGAATGGCTTCAACACTGGCTAAATCTAAGGGGAAATTGTGAACGTTGCGTTCGTGCATGGCTTCAATACCCAAGTTAGCCCGGTTAATGACATCCGCCCAGGTATTGAGAACATGGCCGTCAGAATCCAATAAGGACTGGTTAAAGTTAAAACCATTCAAATTGAAAGCAAAACAGGCAACTCCCAGAGAAGCAAACCAGATACCCACTACAGGCCAAGCTCCCAAGAAGAAGTGCAAAGCACGGCTGTTATTGAAGGAAGCGTATTGGAAGATCAGACGACCAAAGTAGCCGTGAGCAGCGATGATATTATAGGTCTCCTGTTCTTGACCAAAAAGATAGCCTCGGTTTTGGCTTTCGGATTCAGTAGTTTCACGCACTAAAGAAGAGGTGACCAAGCTACCGTGCATAGCGGAGAACAATGCGCCACCAAAGATACCGATTACACCCATCATGTGCATCGGATGCATCAAGACATTATGTTCGGCTTGGAGAACGATCATAAAGTTGAAGGTGCCGGAGATTCCTAGAGGCAAACCGTCAGAGTAAGACCCTTGACCGATGGAATAGATCAACAGCACCGCAGTCGCAGCAGCTACGGGAGCGCTATAAGCAACTGCAATCCAAGGTCTCATACCAAGACGGTAGGAGAGTTCCCACTCCCGACCCATATAGCAAAAGATGCCGATGAGGAAGTGGAAGACAATTAACTGATAGGGACCGCCGTTATAGAGCCATTCGTCCATATTGGCTGCTTCCCAGATGGGATAGAAGTGCAAACCAATTGCGTTGGAAGTAGGAACCACTGCTGCAGTAATAATGTTGTTACCGTAGAGCAATGAACCGGAGACGGGTTCGCGGATTCCATCTATATCGACAGGAGGTGCTGCGATAAAAGCGATGATAAAGCAGAGGGTTGCAGTTAGGAGAGTGGGAATCATTAGAACACCGAACCAGCCTAGGTAGAGGCGGTTTTCGGTAGAAGTTACCCACTGACAAAACTGTTCCCAAGCGCTCGCATTAGATCTGGGTTGTAGGGTGGTCGTCATGATTTTATAATAGCTTATAGCTATCTAGATGTTCAAGCTATACAGCGATTAAATTTTCGCTTACCGTTTTATCTTAATATATCTATTTAGTAATGTAAAGGTGTCTTAAGGTTTTTTTTATGAGATATCTGGAATCCTTAGATAGATTAAACTTCGAGGTGGCCTATCTAGCCTGCCATATCGTCAATCCATCATCTTATAGCTATGTATCGAGAAGTAACGTATAGCCCTGCTTATACCCTCGTACCAACTTACGAATGTTTCAATCAATGCAGCTACTGTAACTTTCGAGTTAGTCCTGGTGACGATCCTTGGTTGAGCAGTATTCAGGCTCATGAGCGGTTGCAAGCCTTACAGGGTAAGGGAATTTGCGAGATCTTAATTCTCAGTGGCGAAGTCCATCCGGCTAGTTCTCGCCGCAGAGCTTGGTTAGAGAGAATTTATAGTGTGGCTGAGTTGGCGCTTTCCTATGGGTTTTTGCCCCATACTAATGTAGGGCCGTTAAGCTTTGAAGAGATGGCTTGCTTAAAAGAAGCGAATGTTTCCATGGGGTTGATGGTGGAGCAGGTGTCTGGACAGTTATTGGAAACGGTTCATGCTCGCGCACCGAGTAAGGAACCGGGATTAAGATTGGAACAGTTAAGATGGGCTGGAGAGCTGGGAATTCCGTTTACGACGGGGATTTTGGTGGGCATTGGGGAAACGGAAGCAGATAGAATAGGGAGTTTAGAGGCGATCGCCGAAATTCATCAGACCTACTCTCATATACAAGAGGCGATCCTTCAACCCTATAGTCCTGGACACCAACAAACCAGCACCTTACCTGGATTTGACTTAACCGGACTACCTCCCCTAGTTGCTCTGGCGCGTCGCATTCTGCCTTCAGAAATTACCCTACAAATTCCGCCCAATCTTGTCTATTATCCAGACCTATTATTATCTTGTTTAGAAGCAGGAGCAACCGATCTCGGAGGACTTGGCCCCAAAGATGAAGTGAATCCAGATTATCCCCATCCCTCTCCTGAAGATCTGCAACAATTCCTTCAGCCTTACGGATGGCATCTACAACCGCGCTTACCGGTATATCCCCAATTTGATTCCTGGTTATCCCCAAGGTTGAATAGCGCAGTTGGGCAGTGGCGAGAAAAAATTTCCGTTAGGGTCTAGTCAAAGTTTAATTGATTCTGTTATTCTAGAAAGAGTGGTCAAACACGGCGACATAGCCAAGCGGTAAGGCCGAGGTCTGCAAAACCTCTATCCCCCGGTTCGAATCCGGGTGTCGCCTTTTTAATTAAACATGAATCCGGGAAGTCATTGCGAAGGTCGCGCTAGCGGAATGAAGCGAAGGGTTGGGGCAGATTCACAAAGGTTGTTGGTAGGAATTGAAAGATATTGGTGAACCTGCCCCTACAATTATTAATTGTTAATTATTAACTGTTTCATTCACGGGGAAGCGGTTGAGCAATTTCATCGCCCAAATCGCATTATCTTTCAACGTATCGGAAACATGGGGAATATGGGGAATTTGAGATAATAAATCTAAGGTTCGTCGGAGCAAGCGCACAATATCCCCTTCATCTAAACTCGTCTGTTCACACAGTTCTGCCCAATCCTGTTCTTGGGCCCATTGTTCCACTAAAGCGATTAATTCATATTCTAACCAAATGGGCAGGGCTACATCATAACGCCGTTGTTGCTGGAAGAGTTGGCGACGCATTCCTTGGAGTTCCAACAGGCTCTCAATCACGGGTTGAGACGTATTATAGTTCACCCAACTATCTGGCCGGGGTGTTTCGGTTACGAGGGCAGCACAGGCGGCAGCTAAATGATGGGGTTCCAAGTGGGCAAAGGCTTCAGAGGTTAAGGCGATGCCGAGCCATAACTCATTTTCTCCCCGCAGGGTAGCCGCAGATTCACCGAGGGGCGTGGGAACGAGGTTAGGATTGAGAGCGTTAAAGGCTTGGAGAATGGCAATTAAATTGAGAAACTCTTCCCAATATCGAGATTTAAGACGCTGAAACTTGCTGAGGCGATCGCCAATTTCTGTTTCTAGTCTAGCAGCACGAGAAATCTGCTTGAGAACCCGACCCCGTTCCGGCCACTGATGTACTGGATGCTCCATTAACTTATTCGTGATTTCCTCAACTTGCAAGAGTTGATCGTCCACCTCTGGAGCGGCTAATGTGGGTTCTAACTGGGGAATCTGGTTCGCTGTGGCGGTCGTTTCCGCGCCACTACTGCGACATTCTCCTGGTTTTAAGCCTAACTCTGGGGGCAGTTCCCAACCATCCACGACCTTAAACCGGGGAATATCCCCATATAACCCCACCACATCTCCGTAGGTCGCCACCATCCAGCGATTATCTGCCCCCAAACAGACCAAATAGGGGGCTTGGCCGCTGCCGGGGACTTTTCTGACCAAAATGGCGGAAATGGCTTGAGGAACGGTAATATGCTTACCTTTCAAACTCAGCACGGTTCCCTGGACGGCAAAATCGATCGCCGCCGCTAAATCCTTAGTTCGTGCACGTTCCGCTTGGTTTTGCAAGGTTTTCAACAGTCGTTTGGCTTCCCGCAGTCGTTCTTGGAGTTTCTTATAACTGGCGGCCAATTCCTGGAGGGTTTCGAGGTTGCCATAGGAAGCCAGTTGGGAATGAATTTGCTTTTCTTCAGCTTGCAACGCGGCGATCGCCTGCTGCTGGGGAATTAAAGTTAAATTGGCCATATACTGACCAAAACTACGCTCGATCAGTTGTTTGGCTTCCTCCAAACTATGGGTTTGCAGCAGGTTCAGCACCATCCCATAACTCGGAGTAAACTGACTCACTAAGGGATCGGCTCCCGCTGTAGCTAAATACCCCGCTTCTTTTGCTCCCTCAAACCGGGTTTCCACCACTACTAAATGACCAATTTCATCCATTCCCCTACGTCCTGCGCGTCCTGCCATTTGCAGAAATTCACTGGGGTTGAGCAGACGGTGGCCCTGATCCGTGCGTTTGGATAAGCTGGAAATGATGGTGGTTCTGGCAGGCATATTAATCCCGGCCGCTAGAGTTTCTGTCGCAAATACAACCTTAATTAATCCCTGTTGAAACAGTTCTTCGACTAGGGATTTCCAAGCCGGTAATAACCCCGCATGGTGAGAGGCAACCCCTCGATAGAGGCATTCCACTTGGGATCGTCGAATGGCTTCAGGATGCTCGTGCAGCACTAGTTCTATATGGGCGGCTACTTGCCGTTTTTCTTCGGAGGAGAGCAGAGAGAGTCCCACTGTTTCAGCCACAGCGCGATCGCATCCTTTACGGGAGAAAATAAAGTAAATCGCCGGTAGCATATCCCGATCGCTGAGTTGGGAAACCACGGATAACAATCCAGGGACTTGATCCTTGGGTTTCACCTTAGGCGGTTTCTTTCCCCTAGCTTTGGGATTCAATAAGAGGCGGTTAATGCTGTTGCCTTTCTTATTCAGTAGGGGAAAAATGCCTTTCAGGTTGCAAAAGTTATATTGCAAGGGAACTGGACGGAAGTCCGAGTAAATTAGTTCTGTGGGGCCATGAACATCTGAGAGCCAGGCAGTGAGCTGGTCGCTGTTGGCTACTGTTGCGGAGAGGGCCACCAGTTGAATATGGGGAGGACAGTAAATAATAGACTCTTCCCAAACCGTTCCCCGTTGGCGATCGTTCATATAGTGGCATTCATCCAAAACCACCGCCTCTACCCCTTGGATCGATGTGCCAATTTGACCAATCGGTGTTCCGTAGAGCATATTACGAAACACTTCTGTTGTCATGATCACAACTGGTGCTTCCCGATTAAGGGATAAATCGCCAGTTACTAATCCAACATTTTCTGTGCCAAAGACTTGACTGAAATCACGCAATTTCTGATTCGAGAGCGCTTTCAGGGGAGTGGTATAGAATACTCTCCTCCCCCGTGACAAGGCGCGATAAATGGCGTATTCTCCAATTAAGGTTTTACCCGATCCCGTGGGAGCGCATACCACAACGGACTTATCAGCATTCAATGCAGCGATCGCCTGATGTTGGAAGTCATCAAGTTCAAATGAAAACAAGCGTTTCGGGTCAAGGTCAGTAGACGAAGGAGAACTATTCACCGTTCTAAATTCTGAGCATAAGCTAATTTGCTCTATTCTAGTGTATTCTGGCTAACGGCGTAGAGAAAGTCGGCGATCGCATCACGGAAGGACACGAGAACAGGGTGATACGAGAGTACGGAGATACTCCAGACGCAGGGAGTAACAATAGTTTTAGAGTGCGTTATTAACGCACCCTACTAAGTCTAGTCAGAGCGATTGACTTTATTTACCCATAAAGTAGGCTTTGCTTCCAATGATAGAAGCAGCTAACCAACCGGCAACAATAACGAGGCTAAGAAAAACGAAATCAACCATGAGGTTCTCCTGATGTGTTCAGATAAAAGACGTTGCAGTGAAAGACGAAGGCAAGGGACTCAACTGTTTTAGAACTTCCGTAGTATTCTCGGAGGTTCCTATTAGCTTTTATCACCCTGAAAGTAAGCTACACTTCCGATAACTGAAGCAGCTAACCAACCGGCAACAACGACAAGTGCAAGAATAACTAGGTCAACCATGATGTTCTCCTTATGTGATTGATTGCTTTCCAGTGAGAGATTGAGATAAACGCTGAGGCGTTTCAGTGGGATTATGGGAAGTGGTGATTAGTTTTGTTCACCTTGGAAATAAGCTGCGCTTCCGATCGCAGAAGCAGCTAACCAACCGGCAACAATAACGAGGCTAAGAAAAACGAAGTAAATCATGACTGTCTCCTAGTTTGTGAAGTTTTGTGTCCTGACTTGTTAATTAATGTAACAAGATATTGCAATAAATGTCAACATGATCTATATCACATTCAGGAGAATAGTAGGGTGAGGATAGAAGAGGAATATTCCTTTTTCATAGATTCATCTGCTATATTCTTTGCTTTCCTTTTTCAGGATCAAGAAGAGGCGATCGCCTCTTCCCCATATTGATGTGACGCTCACAGGTGCTTAGAATACGATTGTGTCCTATTCGTATCAGAAGAATCCCTGTGGCTACAACTCCAACCCATCCAGCTCAAACGATTGCCTCCGTCCCCGATCTCCTCGGCCGTTTTGGTCAGTTTGGCGGCAAATACGTCCCAGAAACCCTCATGCCTGCCCTAGCAGAACTAGAGCAAGCCTACGCTCATTATCGCCACAACCCTGAATTTCAAGCCGAACTCCAAGGCCTACTCCGTGATTATGTCGGTCGTCCCAGTCCCCTCTACTTCGCCGAAAGACTCACCCAACACTACCGTAAACCCGATGGTATTGGCCCCCAAATCTATCTCAAACGAGAAGACCTCAACCATACCGGCGCTCATAAAATCAATAATGCCCTGGCTCAAGTTCTCCTGGCCAAGCGCATGGGCAAACAGCGTATTATTGCCGAAACCGGAGCCGGACAACATGGGGTCGCTACCGCCACGGTTTGTGCCCGCTTTGGTCTGAGCTGTGTGATTTATATGGGCGTTCACGATATGGAGCGCCAAAAACTGAATGTCTTTCGGATGCGACTGCTGGGAGCTGAAGTGCGCCCCGTAGAAGCGGGAACTGGAACCCTGAAAGATGCTACCTCAGAAGCCATTCGCGACTGGGTAACGAATGTGGAAACAACTCACTACATCTTAGGTTCAGTTGCCGGGCCCCATCCTTACCCGATGATGGTGAGAGACTTTCATACCATTATTGGTGAAGAAACCCGCGCCCAAGCTTGGGAAAAATGGGGCGGACTACCCGATATTCTTTTAGCTTGTGTTGGTGGTGGATCGAATGCCATGGGACTCTTTTATGAGTTTGTTAAGGAAAGTTCTGTGCGCCTCATTGGTGTGGAAGCGGCCGGAGAAGGGGTGAATACGGATAAGCACGCGGCAACCCTCACCCAAGGCCAAGTAGGCGTATTACATGGAGCGATGAGCTATCTGTTGCAGGATGAAGATGGCCAGGTGATTGAAGCCCATTCGATTAGCGCGGGCTTAGATTATCCCGGAGTTGGCCCCGAACACAGCTATTTGAAGCAAACGGAACGGGCTGAGTACTATAGCGTGACGGATCGCGAGGCAGTCGCTGCCTTTGAGCGCTTATCGAAATTAGAGGGCATTATTCCTGCTTTAGAAACGTCTCATGCGATCGCCTATTTAGAAACCCTCTGTCCCCAACTCGAAGGCAATCCTCGCATTATTATCAACTGTTCCGGGCGGGGTGACAAAGACGTGCAAACCGTGGCTAAATACTTGGGTTAAGTCCGGGAATGGGGGAATGGGGAGATTACCTGTTCCCTAATTACCCATTACCAACGCAAAGCGCTTTTAAAATAAAAAAACGCCCCACAAGTGGGCGTCCATCAGGGTGCATCAAATTCAATATACCATACAAATGAGGGGTGAGACCCCTCACCTCAATATTCTTTCATCAGAATTTTTTATGGAAACGACCAGAACCATTGTTATAGCGAAAAGTGCTGCCCGTGAAATACAGTGTTGAATTCTGTCTTGTCATGTACCCTAACCCTATTCTCTATTCCCTAGCGCGAAGCGCTATATACGCTGAATTCAGTTAACGAGGGAGACGGATGGTAAAGGTTGTCCCTTGTTGCTCTTCGGATTCAAAGCTAATTTGGCCCTGGTGAGCATCAATAATGGATTTGGCGATCGCCGTTCCCAGTCCTGTTCCCCCCCGCTTGCCATGGGTTACAAAGGCCTCAAAGAAGTCTTCTTGAATCGCTTTCGGAATGCCTGGACCATTATCCCGAATCTGGATCGCCACCCATTCAGCCTGGCTTTTAGCCGTTACTTCGATGCAGCCACCTTTTCCTTCAAACGCTTCTACTGCATTAGTAATGATGTTTTGCAGAACCCGCAACAGCTTATTAAAATCAGCATAAATTTCCACCGGTTCAATCTGCACGACCCACTCCACTTGAGCAGAATGCAAGTAAATTCGATTGAGCTTTTCAAACTGTTTCAATAAGTCCGACAGTTGTATCGGTTGCCGATAGAGGGTGGCATGGCCCTTAGAAAACTCTAACACTTCTTCCGCCATTCCCAACATGCGGGTAATTTGTGCTTGAATCAGATCGCACCATTCTTGAGTTTCTTCATCAGAGTGCATCTCTTGGAGCATAGAACTTGAGAGCTGAATGCCATTAAAGGGACTTTTGAAGTCATGGATAATAGTATTCACCATTTCGCCCACCAACACCATTTTTTGTTTATGAACAATTTGATTCACATATTGGGTGGTTGTAATGCGAATATGGTGGATAATATGCCGGAAGAGGGCTAAAATAACTTCCCCTTTGCTATTTTGTAAAATATCCATCAGTTTATCTTGGGGAATTTTCGCTAAAATACTTCCTTCAGCGGCTGTTGCTCTGGCACTTCTCGGTTTCCCATCTAAGACACCAAATTCTCCAAAAAAATCATTTTCCTTAGCTAAGGCGATCGTTTGATATTTCTCGGTATCGATCATCTTGCTAAATTCAACTTGACCGGCTAACACCAGATAGAGTCCATCCGGAACTTCACCTTCTTCAAAAATCACAGTTGGTTGGTCAAACTCGATCGTATCCGCCAGATCGCATAATTGAGCGACTTGATCGGGTTCAAAATAACTAATAAAAGGATGGGATTCCAAGTTCATGGGCCATACTCACCTTGAATCTTAGATGGCAATGATTTTTGATGCAATCCTAATGGACTGATTTTATTTTACCGGACTCTAGAGCTGACCAAAATAAATAATTGTTACTGAAATATAGAACTGGTAATGGGTCATGGGTAATCACTAATGAGTTAAGAAGGGTAGATATACGCAGGAGTATTACCTGAAAGCAGAAACTTTTGTATTACCGAAGTTGGGCATCGACTTGAGGTTTTAAGGTGTTAAATAACAGATTAGCAGCTAATTGATTACCGGTTAAATTCCAGTGGGTATCCCGTAAAATATAGAGGACTTGTTCTTTGCCTGCTTCTTGAAAAGGCTCTAACATATCCAAATAATCAATATCATGGGCTTCGAGGGCTTCAATGACTACTTTTTGAGGCAGTTCCAAATCATAGTCTTGAGGATTGAGTTCATAGGCCGTAAAAATCTTACTCGCCAGAGTTGGGTCAATTTGGTATTCTGACGGATAAAGCGCCACCACAAAGGGAATATTTTTTTCTTTCAGCAGTTCTGCCATTTGCACGACTGCTTGCAGAGAATATTCAAACTGAGGGGTGAAATTTCCTGCTTGATAGGCGGGTAAGTTATTTATTTCCAGCTTCCAGCGTTCAATGTCTAAAAAAGTTTCTTCTGAATAGATGGGGGCTGGTTCAGGGCTAGGATTAGGAGCGGGAGTATCTTGGGCGATAGCTCCCTCAATCAGTTCAAATTTTCCTTGATTTTCCTGTTGAGCTTGTTGCAGTTTCAGTTGTTCCTGAAAAATTCGATAGCGTTGCTGTAAAAACATCTTAACTCTAGATTGTCCAATGAGAGGATATCCCAAGATCTTCAATTCTTTAGTGCGATCGATATCGATAAACGTATCGTTAAGAACAATCCGTTTTTGATTGACTGGCGTATGTAAATCATTGCCAACAAAAAAGCCCAAAACTACGAGATCGGGATTAAACTTTAAACCATATTTTTGTAGCATTCCCAAATACATGGGCGGATCGGCCATGGGAAACCCCACATTAATCACCTCAACTTTGGGCGCTCCATAATAGTCTTCAAACTGTTGCTCTAAGAGTGCCGTATAGTTGCCATCTAGATTGCCTGCCCAGCTATAGGAATCTCCAACGACTACAATACGGTAGGTTCCCGGTGCTTTCTCTAGGGGATAATCGCGATCGTTAAATCCATATTCATTCGTCCCAGGAGTCTCAGGATTGACTCGAAATCCGAGATCCGCATCATACTGGAAAAAACCCTTAAATAGATAAGGTTCCATCACGATCATAAATAGTTCTGCGGCTAACCAGGGAACCCCTATCCACAGAAATCCTAAAAATGCCCAATTAACTACTCTACGAAAATTGAGTTTCTGCCACCCTTTCATATTATTTGGTTTTAACATCATCCAATAAATTCTGATATAAGATCTCTGATGCTAATTGATTCCCTGCTAGATTCCAATGGGTATCTCTGAGTAAATATAAGGTTTGGGTTTGACCCACTTGACGGAATTGATCGAGCATATCAATATAAGAAATTCCCTCTCGATCGAGAAACTCAATGAGCAACTTTTGCATCAGATTTAGATCGTAGTCTTCCCGGTTGAGTTGATACATTTCAAAAAGTTGATCGGCTAAGGCTTGACTAACTTGAAACTCATCGGGATAAATCGCTACCTTAAATTCAATTTGGCGCTCTGCCAAAAGTTGCTTCATTTGGGTAATACTGTCAAACAAGTATTTAATTCTATCATCGTATTTACCTTCTGTGTGCGCTCTAAGATTACAAAACTCTAATCTGGCTCGCTGAATTTTTAAGAAAGTTTCCTCGGTAAATGTACCTTGTTCCTCTTGTGGAGTCGGGTTTGCCCATGCCGGTTGTTCAATTTGAGCAGTTTCTTGAAAAACCTTATATTTTTGCTCAATAAACATCCATAGGCGAGACTTAAAAATAATTGGATATCCTAATATCTGAATTTCGTTTCGTTTATCAATATCAATTTGAGTATCATTGACCACAATACGTTTGCGGTAGGGGTCAGCATCAATAAAATCATTACCCACAAAGACCCCCAAAACGACTAAGTCTGGCTGATATTGCAAACCGAATTTTTGCAGCATAATTAACTGCTCCCCAGCATGGGTCATGGGATAGCCTGCATTAATAACTTCCACAGGAGGTAAATCTGGGGTTTGAGCAAACTGATTTTCGAGTAGGGTCGTATAGTTACCCTCTAATCCCCCTGCCCAGTTGAACGAGTCGCCAACGATCATCATTCTTACGGTTCCGGGAACTCGCTCGAGAGGATAGTCTTGGTCGTTAAACCCGAAACGGTTTGAGCCTAATGTATCGGGTCTGACTCGAAAGCCCATATCGGGATCGTACTGGTAGAAACCCCTGAAAAGAAAGGGATCGAGCAGGATCATGGCCATCTCAACGATAATCCAAGGGATACCAATCCAGCAGATCAACAGAAGGGCAACTTGAGAGACTTTATTGACTTTGAGGGATTTTGTCGGTTTAATCATTAAGAAAGTTTACAATATGAACGCACCTGAAGATTATGCCAAGCGATCGCAATCATGAAGGTCGTCCAAGAGAAAAGTAAACTTATGCTCTGCTTTCCTGAACCAATATAGCGATCGCAGTGCCTATTAGAGTAAACCCTAAGTTACAATCTCTATTCATGATCCCAAAAAAAATCCAAAATTGGCTTAAATTAACTGGCGTGGGGGTGAACTAAATGAAGATCCTAGGAATTTCAGCGTTTTATCATGATAGCGCGGCGGCGATTGTCTGCGATGGTGAAATCGTAGCCGCAGCGCAGGAAGAGCGGTTTTCGCGCAAGAAACACGACCCGCGTTTTCCGAAACATGCGATCGCCTATTGCCTGGAAATGGCCCAAACCACGATCTCTGACCTAGATCATATCGTCTTCTACGACAAACCCCTACTCAAATTTGAGCGTCTCCTAGAAACTTACCTGGCCTATGCCCCCAAAGGCTTTCGGTCATTCTTGGCAGCCATGCCCGTCTGGTTAAAAGAAAAGCTCTATCTGAAAACGGTATTAAGAACAGAACTCTCAGAAATCGGACAGTGCAAGAAAACTGAGCTTCCCCAACTGATGTTCACCGAGCATCACCAATCCCATGCCGCCTCCGCCTTCTTCCCCAGTCCATTTGAGAGAGCTGCTGTTCTCTGTCTGGATGGGGTAGGTGAATGGGCAACAACTACCGCTTGGCTCGGAGAAGGCAACCAACTGATTCCCCAATGGCAAATTGACTTTCCCCACTCCTTGGGCTTGCTCTATTCTGCCTTTACCTACTACACCGGCTTCAAAGTCAACTCTGGGGAATACAAACTCATGGGACTTGCGCCCTATGGCGAACCCAAATATATTGACACCATCCTCAGCAACCTGATTGATGTCAAAGACGATGGTACATTCCGGTTGAACATGGACTACTTCAACTATGCCACCGGTCTGACAATGACCAATAGCAAGTTTGATGACCTATTTGGCGGTCCTCCCCGGAAACCCGAAACCCCCATCAGTCAGCGAGAAATGGACATCGCCAGCTCCATCCAGTGGGTGACTGAAGATGTGGTCATCCGTCTGGCGAATACAGTGAAAAAAGAACTCCAGGTGGAAAACCTCTGTTTAGCCGGTGGAGTTGCCCTCAACTGCGTCGCCAATGGTCGAATTCTACGCGAATGTGGCTTTAAGGAAGTCTGGGTACAACCAGCGGCTGGCGACGCGGGTGGAGCATTAGGCGCTGCCCTATCTGCTTGGTATGAATACCACAGTATGCCGCGTACCGTGAAACCGGTGATTTCTCCGGTAATGTTCAGCAGTGCCAAAGAAACTGCCACAGCAACCGTGGGAACCTTAACCCCAGAAAAAATTGCTGCTCCCGTACAAGACCAAATGCGTGGGTCTTATTTGGGGCCGAAGTTCTCTGATGCTGAAATTCTGGACTATTTGGACTTAGTGAAAGCTTCCTATGTTCTCCTAGATGATGCTCAACTCATGCCCCGGTTAGCTGAAATTTTGGCTACTGACAATGTGGTGGGATGGTTCCAAGGTCCGATGGAGTTTGGCCCCCGCGCATTGGGTGGACGCTCGATTATTGGTGACCCCAGGTCGCCGAAAATGCAGTCGGTGATGAATCTGAAAATTAAGTATCGAGAGTCTTTCCGTCCCTTTGCCCCTTCAGTTTTGGCCGAGCGCGTGTCTGATTTCTTCGAGCAATATAGCCCTAGTCCCTATATGCTGATGGTGGCTCCTGTTAAGGAATCTTTGCGTATTCCGATGACCGAGGAGCAAAAGCAACTGTTTGGAATTGAAAAACTCAATATTCCGCGATCTGAAATTCCTGCCATTACCCACGTGGACTATTCGGCGCGTATCCAAACGGTTCACAAGGAAACGAACCCCCGCTATCACAGTTTAATTAGTCATTTTGATAAACTGACCGGGTGCGGTCTGATTGTGAATACGTCCTTTAATGTGCGCGGTGAACCGATTGTTTGTACTCCGGAAGATGCTTATCGCTGCTTCATGCGTACCGAAATGGATTATCTGGTTCTGGAAAATTTCTTGTTAGCTAAGACTGACCAACCCGCTTGGGAAAAAGATGAGTCTTGGAAGACAGAGTTTGAATTAGATTAGGTCTTGATTCCCCCAACCCCCCAGAGCTGTTTCATTCTCCTCTGAAAAATGGGGAGATGGGGGGATGGGAGGATGGGGGGATAGGGCGTTTTAATCATAATAAATCATCAGATTAAAAGTGATAAAACGTTCAGTCCCTAAGAAAAGTAACTACGAATAGGACGAATACAATCGTTAATCTGTTATGTATCCAATCAAAAAACTCAATACAAAAGAACTCCGCCAATTTGGTCTCCTGTTTGGGGTAATGGTGGGTTTAGTTTTTGGGATTATCTGGCCATTGATCCTCGGTCATAGCAGTGCCCTGTGGCCCTGGATTGTGCTGGGTATTTTCTGGGCTTGGGCATTAGTTGCGCCGAAAACTCTCGACCCGTTTTATCAAGGTTTTGCCCGCTTTGGTTTGATGATGGGTTGGATTAATACCCGCTTGATTTTAGGGATTATTTTTTATGGGATGATCGTGCCGATGGGGTTTCTGAGAAAACAGTTTGGAGGCGACCCCATGCGTCGAGAATGGCGTAAACCGGTGGAGACGTATCGAATTCCTTCCCATCCCAGAACAGCGAAGAGTTTGGAATATCCATTTTAGTCAATTGTTAACTGAAATCCATTGGAGTGTCATATATGGAATTTTTTGAAGATCTTTGGGCTTTTTTAGGAGAGCGTAAAAAGTATTGGCTGTTGCCGTTAATTATTAGTTTGGTAATGGTTGGTGCTTTGATTATCCTCAGTCAAGCGTCTGTGATTGCACCGTTTATTTATACATTGTTCTAGGGAGATTAGAGTAACCTTATCTGGTAGAGGCGAAGATTTTTTCGCCCCTACCACCAGTTTTTATTTGTTATATCCAGGGAAGAGTTCTGCATTAGAGACTCTATCTTTTCAGTTATGGCAGTTAATAGCCAGCGATCGCACGAAACCTGATTTTTTTGAGCCAAACATTGAATTTCCAGAAATAATTCGTCTGGTAAGTTTAGGCGAGAACTATAGCTCTGATCCCCAACACCCTCTCCCGTGCTAATCCTGTAGGGTTTTCGTACGGGAGAGGGGACTAAATCTGTCTCTCATCTATTAGAGAAAGGCTATATTCATGGGCTAACTTTCTCCTCTGATTGTAGATCAGATGAACGTATGATTAGCGTTTCGTAGTCGGGAGACCATAACGGTTGTCATAGTCATGATCGTCGTCATGGTCATGATCGTCGTCATCGTCGTCATCGTCGTCATCGTCGTCATCGTCATGATCGTCATCATAATGATCGACCCCATGCTCTTTGGCTTCGTAGGATGGATATGTAATGGAAATTTCGGACTCTTGGAGAGGCTCTTCCTGAGCAGGGAAAAGTGCTGATAGTGCGATACCATCAAGACTGAGTAGGAGAGAAATGATAACGGCGATCGCCAGAATCCCTTGATTGATCATTGGATTTACGATTTAACTGTAATAAATACTTGGGATAATTGTATCATAATTTAAATGGGTATAACTATGTCTCGATTCACCATTATCAAGCCAGAAGAATCGTATACTTTTGCAGATTACTTTAAGCTTAACTTTGCGCCGCAAGATATTCTGGCATGTTTTCAGGTTTTACTCTCTAGGCGATCTCTACAATTTCCCCAGTATACCGGTACTCTCGATCGCCTACTCGACCTCACAACTCGCATTGAAGAGAGCCTCCCGCGTCTTAGCCTCACCAGTGAAATGGCTCGTCGGGAATTCCTGATCGCCCCGGTTTTAACGGACGTGCTGCACTATACCCAAGCTACCCTCAATGTTGAATATCCCGTGTTCGTGAGCCATCAACTCAAAGGTTCCCTCGATTATTTGCTGCAAAGCGATGGTGTTTTCCTGGTGATCGAAGCTAAAAATGAAGATCTAGAACGGGGTTTTGTGCAACTGGCGATCGAATTGATTGCTCTCGATCAATGGATCGAGAGCAATCAAACCCTTCTCTACGGCGCAATTTCCACCGGCAATATTTGGCAATTTGGTCAATTCGATCGCCAGTCTCGTCAAGTCACCCAAGACCTCAATCTTTACCGTGTCCCTGCTGATCTAGAAGACCTGCTACGCATCCTAGTCCAAATTCTGAATAATTAAATATTCCCTTGATTGACAATTTGCTCTAAAGTAGTTTCCATTACCTTGTTCGTGTGTCCCATAACCGATAAAACTAAGGCTTCTCGATGAATGCGTTGTGCAGGGTGATGTTTTTGGTTGGCGCTGCCTCTGGAAACCATAATCGTAGCTAAACTACACTGATGAGTCAAGGCGATCGCCTGAGCGCGTAGTTGCAACTGTTGCTCTAGAGATAACTGCTGTTCCTCTTTTTCTGTGTAAATTTTGGTACGCAAATGCTCCAGTTGCTCGGATAAGGCTAAAAATTGAGGGGCGATCGAGGCTTGAGCTTTGCTGGCATTTTCGACAATATCTAAACCGGATCGTGCCAATCCTAGCAAAGAGAACGTCGGATTTAAAACATTCTGGCGGGTTTTTTCCTCGATCCAGTCTTTAGATTGAAGACTAATCACCGTTTCATCCGGAACAAAATAGCGATCGCATTCGGCACTCACTGTATTGGTTGACGACATTGCCGCTAAAGACATGGGAGCTGAAAATCGTAACTCTCCTTTAGCAGAGGTGACAAACGGAATCAGGGCAAAAATAATCCTCTCATCTTCCAATCTCGCAGCAACAACCGCTTCTTGAAACAAATTCCAACCGGTTATCCAGGGCAGATATCCAGACAATAGATAACCGCCTTGAACTTTCGTTGCTGTTAATGTCGGTTTTTCTCGGCGCAAATGGGCATAGGATACACCGACTAAAATCTGACCCGATCTCATTTTAGGGAGATAATGACTTTTCAGCCTTTCATTATCTCCGTTAGCAATAAACGATCCTGCACTTTGATGTTGAGTTTGGGTAAAATTGAGCGTGCCGGAATATCGAGCTAGTCTTTCCAAGACTCTAAAATAATCTAATTGACTCACTTCTGTTTCACTCCAGGGTGGAGGAACATTAAGAGCCAGTAGCGATCGCGCCCCTAAACCCGCTAATCCTTCTCGCAAGATTTCCGTTTTTTCTTCCATGGCTTCTGGATTCGGAGCTGTTTTGAGATAATCTTCCGTTTGTTGCGATAAATCTAAACAAGTGGGGGCTGGCATTGTTTCTAAAATAGGTCGGTGGTTTTTGGCAGAGTTTCTGGCGATCGATACGAGTCAACTTTGAGACTTCATGAATCAACTCATGATAGTGTCATTGAGAGGATCTGTCGATCGAGCTTTTGAAACCATTCTATGGTCTGAAAACTGGCACATGAAAGGTGAATGTAAACCCAAAATAATATCCTCCTTCTTCACACCCATTGCCGTTAACTTTTCTCCCAAATCCACATCCGTGAAATTTCGTTGCAGCCATATTTTATCATCCTTAATATCAATACATTAATTGCTTGTTTGGCGATCGCAGCTTGAGTAAAGTCAAACCCAAAAAAGTTTCATAAACAACATCTGGCACGGCAAGATACCCCTCTTCTGTCACTTTTGGATAAAGGGGCGTGAAACCCTGATTCCTTCGTTAGCGATCGCGGGCTGTAATGACGGAAATTCGTTAGAATTTCCCAGAGTGACAGAAGAGGGGTACAGCACTTTGCGCTGTTATGAGGGACAGTGTTGAATCCTCAAAGCTATGTACCAAAAGCCTATTCCCTATTCCCTATTCCCTAGCGCAAAGCGCTATAAAGGCGGCGATCGGGTTCTAGTTTCTCAAGCATAACTTGATAGTTAACAAAGTGTCCAACCGCCACATGAAAAGCAAACATGGGAGAAAGATCGGAAAATGTTTTGATCTCAACCGCTATTTTTTGCTCTTCTTTGGTTGCCATCAATAATTTTTCTGCTGCCAGATCGATATAGGTCGTTGTATTTCCCCACTTCAAACACAACGGGTCGTCAGTAACTGTCCAGCCTTCTTTTTCCCCTCTTAACTTGTTCGTGAAAAGTATCCTTTGCCATCTCAGGTTAATTACATTCTTGATGACCCAGAATAGACCAAACCCCGTCCCATATCCAACGTCACAAATTCTCCATCGCGAATGACCTGTGTGGCTCGCTCAACGCCCACAATAACCGGAATACCTAAACGTAAACCAATAATCGCAGCATGACAAGTGGTATTATCCATTTCCACAATAATGCCCCCCGCTTTGCGAATCGCTTCAATAAAATCGGCTCCGGTTTCTGGAGCAACTAAGATATCACCGGGATGAAAATGGGTAGCCTCTAACCCATTTTGAGCAATTCTAGCTCGACCGCTGACTAATCCTTGACCGATACCAGTTCCTTTACCTAAGACGGCCGTAACGATTTGGACTTTAATCAAATCCGTTGAACCAGAAACGCCGGTTAACGTTCCCGCCGTCATCACGACTAAATCCCCTTCCTGGAGTAAATGTTGCTCTTGGGCTGCATTAATGGCGGCTTGAAAGGTCTGATTCATCGAAGGTAAATCTAGCACCAAAAGGGTGTCCACTCCCCAAACCAACTGCAATCGCCGCGCCACAGAAACTTGCGGAGTAATCGCTAAAATAGGAGGCTCGGGGCGGAATTTAGATACATTACGGGCTGTTGCTCCAGTTTTAGTCAGAGTCATAATGGCGGCTGCATTGAGCTGTTCCGCAATCCGACTGACCCCTTTGGAAATGGCACTGGGAATGGACTGACGACCTTGGGTCTCTGCGTTGCGGGTATGGGGTTCTTTTTCGATCCGTTGGGCAATGCGCGCCATCGTAGCCACAGCTTCCACCGGAAATTTACCCACCGCAGTTTCATTGGAGAGCATCACCGCATCAGTTCCATCTAGAATGGCGTTGGCAACATCGGAAATTTCTGCACGGGTAGCGCGGGGAGAGTTAACCATGCTATCGAGCATTTGGGTTGCTGTAATGACGGGAATACCGAGACGGTTAGCGGTGGCAATCAGGCGTTTTTGCAGCATGGGTACATCTTCGGCAGGGACTTCTACCCCCAGATCCCCACGAGCGACCATCACGCCATCGGATAGGCTCAGAATTGCGTCCATTTGCTCGATCGCCTCATGTTTTTCGATTTTGACGATCGCGGGGACCTGTTTACCCGCATTGGAGATAATTTCTTTAATTTCTAGAACATCTTGGGGATTACGGACAAAGGAGAGCGCCACCCAGTCTACTCCTTGATCTAAGCCAAAGGCTAAATCAACCCGATCTTTGTCGGTTAAGGCTTTTACGGAGAGATAAACGCCTGGAAAGTTCACCCCTTTGTTATTGGAGAGGATTCCGGGAACCGTGACGCGACAGTGAAGTTGTTCAGTTTTTCGATCGATCTCTTCCACTTTCATTTCTACCCGACCATCGTCGAGGAGAATGGTTGAGCCAACAGGTACTTCTTCAGCAAGGCGATCATAGCTGACAAAACTAATATCTTGCTTGCCCAGGATGCGATCGCTCGTTAAGGTAAAGCGATCGCCTTTTTTCAGCACCACCGATCCTTGCTCGAATTTACCCAAGCGGATTTTGGGGCCCTGTAAATCCTGTAAAATGCCCACTGGTCGATTCAGCTCAAACGAGACTTGGCGGATCAGACGGATATTGCGCTGATGGTCCTCGTGGGTTCCGTGGGAAAAGTTCAGTCTGAGAGTCGTTGCGCCCGCTAAAATCAACTGGCGAAGCACGTCTGCACTGCTGGTAGCTGGGCCAATGGTAGCAACAATCTTGGTTCGACGGGGAGAATACTGCGATCGCATGGAGTGTTTATCAACGATGAAGTCGTTGTTCATTGTACCGAGCAACCTAGGCCAATGGATCAGTTCAGTCTAACCATTCTGTATCCGATTCGGCTACCATTGGTATTTGTTTTCTATCCCTAGAATAGGTTTTTGATTCGACCACAACAGTTGAAGCGTCTGTCAAAAAGACTGGCGACGACGGATTTCAGGAGACTGGGGATATTTTAATGGGGGTGTGGTCGGTGAAGATTTAGACTCTAGATTTAAGGGAATAGACAGGGGACGACGAGCAGAGGAATCCATAGATAAAGGGGATTGCATTCCCTTCAGACTCTGCAAAAGGGACTCGCGCACCACCGGTTCTTGTTCGCGACTGAGCATCAATCGCAGGGCATTAAAAATCATCTCCGACTCTTTTTGTCCAGAGCGGGTATAGAGCAACCGATTCACCCGACGCACTGCCAACAACCGTAGTAGAGGTTCGGGGTGAGTTAAATCCGTCAGGACTCGATCTAGCTCCAGTTCTTGCTGCTTATACTGGAAAAGAAGCGATCGTCCCACTAGCAGCCCTAAAATGGCTAAAATGCCCAATCCTTCCAGAATTTGGCTGGCAGCTATCCAACCATTTTCCGCCTCTATCCAGACCGCGATCGCCATATAAGTAACTAAAGTTACCCCACCACCACCCGTAACCGCGAATGCCAACTGACGATTCGGCCCAGTTACCCAGCGTCGCATTTGGGCCCATCGCCATTCCCAGTTCCAGGATTGCATCCGATAGAGAACCACCATCATCGTCATCCCTAAACCGGTTGCCAATACCAGTCGCCAGTTCCAGGCCATTAATACAGCAATCAGGGTGAGGAAAAACAACCAACTTCCTGACCCCTGAAATAGGGATTTCCTCATCAGGTTAACCTTTACCTTTCATAGTTGCCTTCAATTTGCTCTGTCTATCTTAACCTGATAACCTGAGTTCGCAGAACATTCAGAGAAAATGCGGCTCAAAATCGTTAGACCCGATTGACCCTCCAACGCTAAAAAATTGATTGCACTCGCGTCTAAATTTCATAGGTAGACGATTGTAGTCGAAACATCTGGGCATACATGCCATTCAAATCCATCAGTTCCTCATGGCTACCCATTTCTCGAATTGACCCCTGCTCAAGGACAATGATGCGATCGGCCATGCGTACAGTAGAAAATCGATGACTAACCAAGAAGGTCATTTTACCCGATGCCAATTTTCGGAAACGCTGAAAGAGGTCATATTCAGATATTGCATCTAAAGCAGCCGTCGGTTCATCTAAAATCAGGATTTGTGCGGGAGTCATAAACGCCCGTGCCAACCCCACTTTTTGCCATTGTCCCCCCGATAATTCACTTCCTCCTGGAAAGATTTTTCCTAACAAGGTTTCATACCCATGGTCTAATCCTTGAATTACACTATCCGCCCCAGAATCAATCCCGGCTTTGCGAATGCGATCGCGATTATTATATTCATCAATGTTACCAAACCCAATGTTATCACTGACACTCAAATGATAACGGGCAAAGTCTTGGAAAATCACTCCAATATTCTGCCGTAATTCCTTCAGATTTAATTGAGTGATGGGAATATTATCAATCGTAATCTCTCCAGACGTGACATCATAAAACCGGGTCAACAGCTTGAGTAAAGTCGTTTTCCCGGCTCCATTCATGCCGACTAAAGCAATACTTTCCTGTGGTGCAATGGATAAATTAATATTCTTTAAGGTGGGTTTGCTCGCTCCTGAGTAGGTGAAGCTGACATTCTTGAACGTTAATCCTTGGCGCAAAGGAGAAGGAAAGGGTTGGGCATTTTTGGGGTTGATCACATAAGGTTGAAGGGCTAAAAAATCAAAAAACTGGCTAACATGCAGATTCACTTCATATAATTTCGCAATTTCTTCGAGCAGTCCTTGAATCGCTGTTTGAGATTGACGAAATGCCCCCGAATACATCGTCAAGGAACCAATCGTAATTTCACCACTCAGGGTTGCCGCAACAATCCAAAAATAAGTCAAATAAAATCCCAGTTTAGAGATCAGAGTCGAACTGAGTAGGGCAACGACTTGCTGGCGAGACATTTCTTCTATTTCTGCATTAAACTGCCAGCGAATCTCTCGCCATTTCTTTAATAGGTGATCGCTCAAATTAAACAGACGAATTTCTTTGACAAAATCTTGATGGGTTAAAACTTGCTGTAAATAATCGGCAAATCGACCACTCTGAGTTTGTTTGCGGAGGACTCTAAAGCGCCGACCTGAAAATTGGACACTAATCATAAATGCAGGTAGGGCACTGAGCAGCAATATAACCGTTGCCAGGGGACTAAAGCTAATAATCAGGCCCAATAGGGCGAATAATTTCAGACCTTGGCCGACAAAGGTGGTGAAGTAGGTTAGGGCACGAACGGGATAAGTGCTACCGCTTTGTTGGGCCCGGCTTAACAAATCGTAAAATTCGGGCAGTTCGTAATGGGCTAAATCTAAGTAAACGGCTTGTTTAAGCAGGAGTTGACTGGCGTAGAGATTAAAACGATCGCCTAAAATTTGAGCAGTATAAGTCGATAATGACTTGAGGCTATCACTCAACAGATGCAGCAAAAAGACCGTAAACACCAAGATAAAGATGGGAGACCACTCGGAACTGGGTAGTCCAATGGTATTCAGGATGCGATCGATAATCAGCTTACCAATATAAAGCTGGATCGCAGGTAATACTGAAGCGCTCAGGGTGGTCAGCAAAGACAAGAGTAGCCACCGCGGACTCGCAGACCAAACTAAGCGCAACAGTCGAGGCGTATTGCTGAGGACAGAAAAAAAGCGTAAGGACACTGGCTAAAGGAGGGATATTGTTGCGCTTTAGCGCTTTGAACATTCTAGCGCTTTAGTGCAACAACGAACCGATTTTTCTAATCCACCACTTTAGCTGAGACACTCCACTATCCATTGACTGACAAAAGGAGATCAACGGCAACCCCTAAAGAGTACTCATCACTTTCCGAGCCGCCTCTAGAGTCTTGTCAATATCTTCCTCTGTATGAGCCAAAGACGTAAACCCAGCCTCAAACTGAGAAGGCGCTAAATAAATGCCCTCCTCTAACATTCCCCGATGGAAGCGGCCAAACTTAGCGGTATCCGACTGTTTCGCATCGCTAAAATTATGGACAGGGCCGGCTGTAAAGAAGAAGCCAAACATGGCACTAATAGAACCGCCGCAAGCCTCATGGCCGGTTTCTTTGGCAATAGCGAGCAAGCCATCAATCAGTTTTTTAGTAATCTTCTCCAAAACATCATACTGGCCCTCCTTATTCAAGATGTCTAGGGTTTTAATCCCAGCCGTCATTGCCAGAGGATTACCAGAAAGGGTTCCCGCTTGATACATGGGGCCAGCCGGAGCGACGAGGGACATAATCTCCTTACGACCGCCATAGGCTCCAACCGGTAATCCGCCACCAATGACCTTACCCAAGGTTGTTAAATCAGGTGTTACACCAAATTTGGCTTGCGCTCCACCGTAGGAAATCCGAAATCCGGTCATTACTTCATCAAAAACCAATAAAGCACCATGGTCTTGAGTGAGCAGGCGCAATCCTTCTAAAAATCCCGCATCTGGGGGAATAAAGCCAGAGTTACCTACGACGGGTTCTAGGATGACTCCAGCAATTTCGTCAGGATTGTCATTAAACAGTTTTTTCACCGCTTCTAGGTCATTGTAGGGGGCGGTGAGGGTATTGGTGGTGGTGGATTTAGGAACTCCTGGAGAGTCCGGTAAGCCTAGGGTCGCGACCCCAGAACCGGCTTTAACCAGGAACATATCGGCGTGGCCATGGTAGCAGCCTTCAAATTTGATGATTTTTTCCCGTCCGGTAAAGGCTCGCATCAGTCGCAGGACGGACATACAGGCTTCGGTTCCAGAGTTGACAAACCGAACCATTTCAATGCTGGGAACGGCGTTAATTACCATGTCCGCGAGGATATTTTCTTGGGCACAGGGAGCGCCAAAGCTGGTTCCTTTGTCTAGGGATTCGTGCAGCGCTTTAATTACATCTGGATGGGCATGACCGCAAATAGCGGGGCCCCAAGTGCCTACATAATCAATATATTGGTTGCCATCGACATCCCAGATATAGGCTCCCTTTACACGGTCAAAAACAATAGGTTGGCCGCCCACAGATTTGAACGCCCGCACGGGAGAGCTGACTCCTCCAGGCATCAGGGTTTGGGCGGCAGTAAAGATTTCTTGAGATTTGGTGGTGTTTAGTGGTGTTACAGTCAAGGTAATCTCCAGGCGCGAAAATACGGATAATTTTGGGCTAAATGCTCAAGTGTTTTTTAGCAATAAGGGCTAGATTACACTAAAACTTAGCTCCTTCATCACTTCCTCCGTTAGAGAAGGGGTAAGATTGAGTAAGGATGCTTACAAGGGTTTTAGAGCTACTGCAAGCGATCTGTTGTTTGTTGGGGTAATTGATTAAGTTTTATGTCTGTTGAGTCTTTTCCTTCCCAGGCGATCCCGGTCGATCGCATTAAATATAATGATCGAGGTTTGGTTCCTGCCATTGTTCAAGACGATCTTGATGGTACGGTGCTGATGATGGCTTGGATGAATCAGGAATCCCTACAAAAAACCTTGGAGACGGGAGAAACCTGGTTTTGGAGTCGTTCCCGTTCCCAGTTGTGGCATAAGGGGGCAACGTCGGGTCATCTCCAGAAGGTACGATCTCTTCGTTATGATTGTGATAGCGATGCTTTGTTAATTGGAGTCGAGCAAATTGGTGATATTGCTTGCCATACGGGAGAGCGCAGTTGTTTTCATCAGGTGGAAGGAACCATTACTGCGCCCCCTGCGGATATGCTCTCTCAAGTGTATGAGGTAATTTGCGATCGCCGCGATCGTCCTACCCCAGAATCCTATACTTGTAAATTATTGGCCGATGGGGATAATAAAATTCTAAAGAAACTGGGTGAGGAAACAGCAGAAGTGGTCATGGCTTGTAAGGACGACGATCCTGAATCTATTGCCTCAGAAGTGGCCGATTTGTTTTATCACACCTTGGTTGCCCTTGCCTATCATCGTGTGCCCTTAAAGGCGGTTTATCAACAACTACAACAGCGTCGCCGATAACATCCATTCTCTCAACCATTAACTTTCAACTATGCATCTTTCTCTTGACCTGCCTGATGCTCAATCCACTGAAGAATTGGGGATCAAACTCGGTCAAATTCTAGCCCCCGGAAGTGTTGTCCTTCTCAATGGGGATTTGGGTACGGGGAAAACGACGTTAATTCAGGGACTCGGTAAGGGACTCGGTATTGAGGATCTCATTGACAGTCCCACGTTTACCTTAATTAATGAATATCTTGATAGCAGAGTGCCTCTCTACCATTTCGATCTCTATCGCCTCAGTCCCGCCCAAGTGCCTAGCCTGAATCCAGAATTATATTGGGAAGGTGTAGAAGTCCCTCTGGGTATTGTAGCCATTGAGTGGGCGGAGAAGTTGCCCTATTCTCCGCCAGAGGTGTTGATTTTGGATTTGAGTTATCAGGAAAACCAAAGACGGGTTGAGCTGTGGGCGAAAGGCCCTTTAGCGATTGCTGTTCTAGAGGCGATTTCCCAAGCCTATCAGTGTCCTTCTGCTGGTCTCTCTTGTCGATCGGGGAATAGGGAATAGGAGGTTATTTCTATCTCGCTATCTTCTCCTAGAGCGGGAAACTCCTGCCAAACTCCTCGGCACAGCGTACAAAGAGTTCTACCCCCATCTGTAATACAATCTCGTCAAAGTCAAACCGGGGATGGTGATGGGGATAGGCAAGATCTCGCTCTGGGTTGGCCGATCCCAGAAAGAAGTAGCATCCAGGAACCTGTTGCAGGAAGAAAGAGACATCTTCGGCCGCTAGGGTTTGATAGTCGGGCAGGAGTTCATTGGAGGTTTCTACGACTCCTTGGGCGACAGAATATACAAAACTGGACATGCGGCGATCGTTAATGACGGCTGGATATTGCTGCCAGTAGTTGAGATCGTAGGTTGCACCATGGATCTGGCAGATTCCAGCTATCGTTTGTTCAATCCGCTCTTGTAGATAACCTTGGAATTGGGGATCAAAATAGCGGACCGTTCCGCTCAGTTTGGCCGTATCTGCGATGACGTTATGGCGAGTCCCTGCATGGAGTTCTCCAATAGTAACGACAGCCGATTGTAAGGGGTTGACGTTGCGGGAGACAATCGTCTGGAGCGTATTGACAATTTGAGCGCTGACCATGACTGAATCTATGGTTTGATGGGGCATGGCTCCATGGCCGCCTTTGCCCATAATCAAGAGTTTAAACGATTCTACGGCTGCCATAAATGGGCCGCTGCGAAGGGCAACTTTACCCATGGGTAGGACATTCCACAGGTGCAGACCGATGAGGGCATCGACATCAGGGTTTTTTAGCACCCCGGCTTCAATCATGGGTTTAGCACCCCCTGGCCCTTCCTCTGCGGGCTGGAAAATGATTTTTATGGTTCCGGAAAAGTTCTGCCGGTGTTTGGCTAAATAGTGGGCAGTTCCTAGGGCGATCGCCGTATGACCGTCATGGCCGCAGGCGTGCATTTTACCTTCATGCTGCGATCGATACGGAACTCGATTGAGTTCGTTAATGGGTAAAGCATCCATATCAGCGCGAATCGCTAAAACAGGGCCAGGGGTTTGGCCGGTAAGGGTGGCGACAATACCAGTTCCGGCAATCCCCGTTTGATGCTCAATCCCCCATCGGGTCAGCAGTTTTGACACAAAAGCTGAGGTCAAATATTCCTCAAAACCCAGCTCAGGACATTGATGAATTTGCCTTCGCCATTGGACCAGTTCAGGCTGTAAGGCTCGAATTTCTAATCTAACTGACTCAAGATTGACGGAAGGAGGAAGAAGGGTGGATGAAATCATGAGGTTCGCTGGCCCGATAAAATGTAGGATTCAAAGTAATATTGAGAACTTTCTTGTCCTGAATAACCACTTGTGTTGCCAAAATGAAGCAAGGAAAAGATCCTTAATTATAGTATAACGGGTCATGAAATTCGGTTACAGATTCTTTGATCGTCCTGGATATATCTGCTACACGGATGTCTTTTTAAAGCCGTTTTGATATAATTAGATAGTAGAAGAACTTTAATTTATCCTTTCTGGAGCAATTGCTAACCCCCAATTCTTCCCAATCTAGGTGATGCGAATGGAGAACTAAAATATTAATCAAAGCCTCACCAATTGAACCGTCAACCCATCATTTTAATCGAGGAAAAGCTTTTAATTTCTTATGAATCATCAAAATTAGGTTAACGCGATCGCCATTTACACTCAGGTCATCTGACTTTCAAAACCATGCTATTTGCTCCGCTCAGATACTGTCCCTTTGTAATGATTAAGGATTTGAAGTTGTGATTGCTATTTCACCTCGTCCCGTGCGCCGGCAATGGAATACCATTAGTTTCGCTTCTACGTTGTACCTGTGTCCTGTACTCGATCTACTCCTCACTCACATCCCTTCCCATGTGCCTCTCGACTGGCAAGCACAGGTTAGACTCGGACTACAAGAAGCCCTGGTAAATGCAGCTAAACATGGTAATAATCTCGATCCGGGTAAGCAAGTTTCTGTGAGGTTTTCAGTATCCGAAGGCTATCACTGGTGGGTGATTTCAGATCAAGGATGCCAAAGCAGGGAGAACTGTTCCTGTATTCCCGTTGACTCGGCGGGGCTTCCTGAGCATGAGTCCGAATGTGGGCGCGGTTTGTTTATTCTCCACCAAATTTTCGATCAAGTCCATTGGTCTCCGGAAGATCGAGAACTGCGACTGTGCAAAAGTTGGAGATAGTCCAAGCTTTAGCGATGATCGGGACAAGGAGGAGCGCTAATAGAGCGATCGAGCCAACCGGTAGCTTGTTGCAGTCGAGGAAGTGCTTCTTCTTTTTGGTTTTTTAATAGGAAAATTAGAGCAGCGATCGCCTGTTCCTGGGCCCTCGCGGTACGGTTAGACTTGAGCTTATGCCAATCGGCTGAAGAAATGGCTAACCGTTGAGCTAAGACTTGTGCAATCTCCAGAGTCGTCAGATCTGAGAGGCGATCGGCGATCGGGGTCTGTGTAGTGGAAAAATTAGACATTGGAGCAGATAACCTTGATAGAATACCGTTGTTCTTGATTGTAACGGAATAGTCCTAAATTCCAAAAATCATCCCATTTTCCGTGTCCCTCTGTCTTCCTCTGAAAGCATTCTCCCATGTCCGACGATCGCTCTCCCCCCTCTGAAACCGATCCCCAACCTGACTGGGAACAGAGCTTGATGGACTTAGAAGAGAGCCTATCAAGTCTCAAACAACGGTATACCCAAGTCAAAGAAGGACAGCAGCAAAAACAGGATCTTCAGCACCGGTTAGGGCAACTGCAAACGGAACTTAAACACATTAAAGAACAAATAGCAACCTTGGAAGTAGAGCTAGAAAGTCGCCTCCTGTCCTGGTTAACGGTCAAAGAACCCTTTTGGCAAGCGGTGCGGTTTGGGGGATTAGGCTTTGCGATCGGCTGGGGTTTACACTGGTGGTTGAGACGATAAGGTCACCTTTTTAAATCCTCAGTTTTTTACCCTTGAGTACGGTTTTCGGCGATAAAGCTCAGTGTTAATCTTTGATAATGGGTCTTATGATATTTACCCTTGAGCAATTAGAAACCCAAATTATAGCCTCTCCACAAAATTGGCGGCCGTTGGTTCTAACGAATGGCTGCTTTGACTTGCTTCATATTGGTCATTTACGGTATTTACAACAGGCAAAGTCGTTTGGGCGATCGCTCATTGTTGGCATTAATAGCGATCGCTCCGTGGGCAACCTCAAACCCAATCGCCCCATTGTACCTGAATCTCAACGAGCAGAACTGGTGATGGGCTTAAAACCTGTTGACGGGGCGATCATTTTTGACTCTTTAACGGCTATTCCCTTAATTGAAACCCTAAAACCTGATATTTATGCCAAAGGAGGAGACTATACACCAGAAACTTTACCGGAAATGCCAGTCGTTAGAGCCTGTGGTTGTCGTCTAGAACTGATTCAGATTGAAGTAGCCACTTCTACGAGTGGTATGATTAATAAGATTTTGTTGAATTGAGGTTACTGAGAACAGTTTTTACTGTTATTAGGCAATAGGCAATAGGCAAGTCTTCTGTTGGTTACAGAAAGGGTAACACTTCAGAAATCAGAAAACCCTTGTGACATGCTGAGAAGTATAGACCCCTTGTAATTGTTGAGATTCCCCCTTTCTCAAATGAACAAAAAGCACTCGAGCGGGTAAATACTTTCCTTTATGTTCAATGCGATCGCTCTGTCGAATTCGCAGTCGGAAAGCCAGAGACGGTTCTCAAAGCAAGTACCTCACCCAAGCCTGTCCGATCAATTCTCGGTCCCCACAGATGAAGGCAATCTCAGCCTCAGGGAAGAGACGATGAAAGGCTTCGAGCCATCTCATTCTCTGATCGCTGTTACTATTGCCTTTCTTTTCCAGTATCCACCACAATACGGGCATGGCAACTCCCTGATCGATAATACCCAAGGTGAGGATTTGTAGCAATGCTTTCCTAATTCCCAACTGGTACGGTCTACACTCAAAACCCAAGGTTGGGGTATGTGCATCCAACAGACTATAATCTGGGCGATTTCAGTATAATCGAGGTCAAACCCTCGAAAAAATCTTTGTAGTCGCTTGTAATTAGATGCGGGTTTGGCGTTAAAAAGAAGACCAATATTTTGCATTAATAATTAACCTAAAGGGTAAAGAAATGACAGAATATGCGACTTCAGCCTTAACTAAATGAACCTGAATCAAGACCGAATTCACCAAACCTGGGAAAAAATCGCCAACCAATTAAATCTAGAACCTCTTCCCCTGCCGCCTATCCACCCATTCGAGACCCTAGAATCGACGAATCAAACCCTGTGGCAACTGCTCAGGGAAGGTGCCCCAACTGGTACAGTGGCGATCGCCAGGCAGCAAACCTCTGGGCGAGGACAATGGGGGCGATCGTGGTCTTCTGGTGATGGAGGGCTATATCTGTCTTGGGCGATCGCCCCTAAATTGCCCACTGAGAAAGCGCTATTGCTCACCATTAGTAGCGCTTGGGGAATAGCCACTCTCTTGCGTCAATATCATCAACCCGACAACTCAGAAACCCAACTCCCCATACAAATCAAATGGCCCAATGACTTAATCCTTAATCAAAGAAAAGTGGGAGGTATTCTCACCGAAACTCGCGTGCATCAAAACCAGATTCACCAGGCTGTTGTTGGGGTGGGGATAAATTGGGAAAACCCAGTACCTGAACCGGGAATTAGCCTCAAAGAAGGGTTCAACGAGCGATCGGTTACCAGCGATCTCACTTATCTAGAAGATCTTTTAGCCCTAATCTTAAGGGGATTAATCTCCGGATACGAGGCGAGCGATCGGAAAAAAGGAGCAACTCTCATCTCTGCCTACAATCAACTGCTGACCCATGTTGGGCAACCCATCAGTATCCAAGGACAAAACGGCAAGATTCGAGGTATTACGGAGACAGGTCAGCTCTGTATTGACCTGAACTCCTCCCAAGTCCTCTTCAACCCTGGCGAAATTCAATTAGGTTATAAGAACTCCTACAGAAGTTAAGAAATATATGATAAAACTTGTCAGAGACCCAATAATGGGATACAAATCGAGCCACTAATCGTGAAAACACTTAACCGCCAACGAATTCAGATGAGTACGGATAAGACAACACCCACTCCAAATCCCAGCCCAGATCGCCAATATACCCGCACTTTATTTTGCCTCACCTGTCACCGTTCCCTGCTCATGCAAGGACTCGGTTGGTTAGGGGCCCTAGGTTTACTCAGTGCTAGCATGGTTTGGACTCCCAATCGAGGCGCTGCCTACGAACAAGACTCCATTGATCCGGTTGCTTATGATGCGGTTCCTGAAGTCGAATGGACAGAACCAGCATATGAACCGGCTTATGAGCCAGCATATGAACCGGCTTATGAGCCGCAATGGACTCCTGAACCAGCCGCCTATGAGCCGCAATGGACTCCTGAACCAGCCGCCTATGAGCCGCAATGGACTCCTGAACCAGCCGCCTATGAGCCAGAATGGACTCCTGAACCTGAACCGGCGGCTTATGAGCCAGAATGGACTCCCGAACCAGCCGCCTATGAACCAGAAACCTTTGATGATGCTTCTGTACCAGTGGTGATTGAAACCCATCAAGAGGCTCCTATTTCCTATTCTGCTTCGGACTTGATGCCAGAAAATACAACAACGGCTCAAGAGAATACGGCTCAAGAAAGTGCCTATATTGATACTTCTAACGATTTTGATACAGGTGCAACGGCTGCTTATGAAGAACCGACGGAAGTGGTGGTTTATGAGAACTCTGCTCCTACTGTTTCGGCACCGGAATCTCGGGATTATACGGCTGCTGCTCCGGCTCCAACTCCTAGTGCCCCTTCTGAACCTATTCCTGCTTGGTCTCCAGAAAATTATCAGCCAGCGCCCTCCTATGGAACGAGCAATGAAGAGTATGCACCAGCGCCAGCACCTGCTCCAGTGGTTGGGGGAACGACAGCGAGCGGTCGGTCTTATTTTAATACTCAAAAACCCATGGGTTTGCCGGGTAATGGCAATGTGAGTTTATTGTATCCTCTGGCGATTCCTGCTCAAGTTAGCTCCCATTTTGGCTGGAGATTGCATCCGATTTATGGAGATTGGAGATTCCATAGCGGTACAGATATTGCGGCAGCTACGGGAACCCATGTGTTAGCCGCGTTGGCTGGACGGGTGGCGATCGCCAATTTCTTGGGTGGATACGGCTTAACTGTGGTTCTCGAACATAGTAATGGAACCCAAGAAACCCTCTATGCCCACTTGTCTGAAGTATTTGTTGAACCAGGTGAAGAAGTAGAACAAGGTACGGTCATTGGAAGTGTGGGCAGCACAGGAAATTCTACAGGACCCCACCTGCATTTTGAATTGCGAGAACAAACAGAAGACGGTTGGGTAGCTTTGGACGCTGGGGCACAGTTGGAATATGCCTTAGCTCGGTTTATCCAATCCTGGGAAACGGCCTCAGCAACTCCTTATACCGGTGGCAATGCCAAGGAACTGCAACAATTACCAGCTCCGGAACTGGCGGTTGAAGAGTTGCCCTATGTGAACATTCGCCCGATGTAGGAGACGCTCGGGACGCGGGGACGCGGGGACGCGGGGATGCGGGGAATAAGATACTTCTACTTGTAAGATCCCCCACCTCCCTATCCCCCTATCTACCCGTACCCATGTTCGCTTAAGAAGTCCGCAGTAATGGGGTTTTCGGGTTTTTTATGTGGCAATCGCAATAATCCTTCCACATATTTACCTAAAATGTCTCCCTCCAAATTGACTACATCTCCGGGATGTAGATACTGTAAATTAGTATGGTCGAAAGTATGGGGAATCACCGCGACCTTAAACGTATGGGTTGCGCCTTGGTCTTGAGCGAGAGTTAAGCTAATCCCATTCACGGCAATACTGCCTTTGGGGACAATATAGCGGGCTAGATTGGGGGTGTTCAGGTGAAAAACCATTTCCCAGGCGATCGCCGTCTGTATCACCGACAGAACTTCCCCCGTACCATCCACATGACCCGTCACAAAGTGACCCCCTAATTTACTCCCCACCTTCAAAGAGGTTTCGAGATTCACAGGGACTTGGCTCATGGCTCGATGGTTCAGGGTAGTGCGACTGAGAGTTTCTGGTGAGACAGCAGCAATAAACCCCTGGGAAAGCAGGGTTTCTACTGTCAGGCATACGCCATCGACTGCGACACTATCGCCTATGGCTAAATCCGCCAAAATTAGCCCTCTCCCTTCAGGAGAACAGATAATTTGGACTTGGTAATCATTCAGAGGAGTGAGTGTCCCTAAGGTTTGGATTAATCCGGTAAACACGGGTAACGTTCAAGAAAAGTGAGCTTAAGATGAGAAGAAGACAGATTACAGATTTTATATAAACTTATGGTCTAATTAGGATAATCGATTTTAAGGTAGAGAATACTGTATGGGTTTCCTGAATCAGTTTATCCTTTAGGAAACCCCAGACAACACCCGATCTTATCTACGAGCAACGCAGCCCAAGGATAAGCATCCCTTGCCAGAGAGTGATCTAGAGGCTTTACCCGATGATTGAAATGAGAGTTGCTGGAATTGCATTAGATGCGGGCACGCGCAGTCCCATTGTTCTATTAAAGGATACGACGGAGCGCCGTGCCTTGCCCATTTACATTGGTCAAGACCAAGCCAGGGCGATCATTAATGCTTTGGAGAGGCAAAAACCTCCTCGACCCCTGACCCACGATTTGATGGTGAATGTCTTAGAAACTTGGGAGATGTCCCTAGAGAGAGTGGTAGTTCACGCGCTCCATGATAATACCTTTTATGCCCTGCTGACGATGCGTCAAGGGGATGTTGTCCATGAAATTGATGCTCGGCCCTCTGATGCTATTGCCTTAGCTCTACGAACGGGAACTTCTATTTGGGTGATGGAAGAGGTGATCGCGAATGCCTCAATTCCAGTCGATCAAGAGGCAGATGAAGCTGAACAAGAGGCATTCCGCGATTTTCTATCGGGTTTGCGACCTGAAGATTTTGCCCAACGGGGTAAAGGGCGATCGGTGAATGGAGAGTAGCTGGCGGAGACACGGAGACACGGGGACGCGGAGACGCGGGGACGCGGAGACGCGGGGAGGTGGAGATGGGGAGGATGAGGAGAATGGGGAGAATGGCAAAAATTCGATTCCCATTATCGTCCACCAAGTTGAGTTGAAACAGTTAGTAGCGTGAAATATCGACGCTTTGGTAAAACAAATCTGGATTTATCAGTGTTTTCCCTGGGGACAATGCGACCATTGGGATCGGAGGAAGGGTTTGGCCAGATTGTTTTACAGGCACTCTCAAGAGGTATCAATCATATTGAAACGGCTAGGGGATATGGTGCAAGTGAGGTCTATTTGGGCAGGATATTGCGTCAATTAGACCGCGAGTCTGTTTATTTAACTACGAAACTGCCACCAACTCCCGATCCAAAAATAATGGCAGGGTGGATAGATAAGTCTTTGTCCCGTTTGGGGGTAAAACGAATCGATTGTTTGGCGATCCATGGGATTAATACTGGGGAGCATCTGGAATGGATACAGGGCGATCGCGGGTGTATGCAGGCGGTGCAGGAGGCGATCGCCAATGATAAGGTAAATCATGTGGGTTTTTCTACCCATGGTTCCCTAGAGTTAATCCAATCTACCTTAGAAACCGGTTTATTTGAGTTTGTAAATTTACATTATTATTGGTCGTTTCAACGTCATGCTCCCCTGTTGGCGATCGCCAATGAATTAGATATGGGCGTTTTTATTATCTCTCCCGCCGATAAGGGAGGGCGCTTGTATTCTCCACCGGCTCAACTGCAAGCCTTGTGCCAACCGTTTTCGCCTTTGGAATTGAGTTATCGGTTTTTATTGGGCGATCGTCGGATTACGACCCTAAGTATAGGGCCAGCTACGGTAGAAGAGTTAGGCTCATTCCTAGAAATGGGCGATCGTCCCCTCACAGAAGCAGAACAGCAGGTTTTATCCCATCTAGAACGCCAAATGAGCGACACCTTGGGAAAAACCCAATGTCATCAATGCTATCAATGCTTACCCTGTCCCGAAGAAATTAATATCCCGGAAGTCTTACGCCTACGAAATTTAGCTCTTGCCTATGACTTGGTGGAATATGGAAAATATCGCTATGGCATGTTTGAAAATGCGGGTCATTGGTTTCCCGGAAACAAAGCCTCCCGATGTACTGAATGTGGAGAATGTTTACCCCGATGTCCCACCCAGCTCAATATTCCCCAACTCTTGAATGAAACCCATGAGTTACTAAAGGGAAAACAAAGCCGCAGACTTTGGGAAGATTAAGCACTATATGCTATATCAGAACTGCTGAGTTGATCCATTACCCAGCACGATAAAACGGTTTTTTAACCACTTTCATCGGATACCGTTTTCCACGAATTTCCACTTCAAGTTCTTGCCCAATTTTTGCCCATTTTTTCGGTAGGTATGCCATGGCAATGGGATAACCGAGGGTAGGGGAAAGCGTTCCACTGGCGACTTCAGAGACGACTTCCCCGCTAGCCAACAGGGGATAGCCATGACGAGCAATATGACGACCTTCTCCTTGTAGTCCCACTAAGCGCTTAGAAACTCCGTTTGCTTGCTGCTCTTCTAACACCGATCGACCGATAAAATCGCCTTTAGTTTTCAAATGGACTAACCATTTCAAACCCGCTTCTAGGGGGGTGGTGGTGAGATCGATATCTTGACCGTAGAGCGCTAAGGCGGCTTCTAAGCGTAGGGTATCCCTAGCTCCTAAACCACAAGGGATAACACCGGTTTGCAGTAAGGTATCCCAGAGTTGAAGAGCCGTGTCTGGATCGAGCATAATTTCTACTCCGTCTTCGCCTGTGTAGCCGGTGCGAGCGAGGAAAGACCAACTACCGAGCAGGGGAATGGGGATGTGACCAAAGCGAGGGATAGAAGAGAGGTTAGTGGTGACAAGGGTTTGTAGGGTTTCGAGAGCTTTGGGGCCTTGCAGAGCAATCAGTGCTTGGTTGAGGGTTTGGTCGTCGAATTGGATTTTATCTGGATCGAGATGTTGCTGTATCCATTGGCGATCACCCTCACAAGTAGCAGCATTGACGATAATAGCGACTTTTTCCTCTCCGTTGTCTTCTTGGCTTTGCAGATAGACAATAATATCGTCAATAATGCCTCCTTCTGAATTCAGAAGTACCGTATATTGCGCTTGGCCCGGTTTTAGACGAGCAAGATCTGAGGGAACAAGAGTTTGTAAACTGGCGATTACTGAAGCGCCACTGAGGAAGAATTTGCCCATATGGGAGATGTCAAACATTCCGACATGGGTTCTGACTGCTTCATGTTCTTGTTTGATTCCTGAAAATTGTACTGGCATTTCCCAACCGGAAAATTCAGTCATCTTTGCCTTGAGTTTTACGCACGAGTCAAACAGTGGAGTATGAAGTAAAGCCATGATTACCGTCTCAATGATCCTACAGGCACTATACCAAAAGATGCCCTCCTCCTAGAAAAGCATGAGGGCGAAAAATTTTTCGCCCCTACTTGATGAGGGACTAGCACCTTTCCTATTCCTCAAGGGGAAATCGCTATATCCTTTTGTCACAAATAATGTCCATATCGTAACAATACACTCTAGTCTTCCTCCCCAGCCAGATAAAGTTATATTGCATTACGTATGGCTCAAGCATAGGGCTTTTTACCCACCGATCCCCAGAGGAGTTCTGTTTACTGGCGATCGCCAACCCAAATCAAAAAAAATAAGTCTAATATCTTCTTAATAATTGTAGACTTTTGTCAAGATTTTCGTCATAAAGCTTAATGGTAGCTGTAAATATAAGTAAGGATTATTTGCAAAACAAGTAGAAGTGAACGTAAAGTGGCCCAAATCTTGATATATTCTTAAACATCTAGCCAATCGGCACAAAACGTATTAAGTGCTAGTTTTTAGGAAGGGATTTCATGTCTTACGCTCAAACTCAAACTCAGTCTAAAGCTGGGTACCAAGCTGGTGTAAAGGATTACAAATTAACCTACTACACACCAGATTACACACCGAAAGATACCGACGTTCTGGCCGCATTCCGGATGACCCCCCAACCGGGCGTTCCTCCCGAAGAAGCAGGCGCTGCGGTAGCTGCGGAATCGTCCACCGGAACCTGGACGACTGTATGGACTGACCTATTAACCGATCTCGATCGCTACAAAGGTCGTTGCTACGATATTGAATCAGTTCCTGGAGAAGATAACCAATACATTTGTTATGTAGCTTATCCCCTGGATCTGTTTGAAGAAGGTTCTGTAACCAATATGTTAACCTCCATCGTAGGTAACGTATTCGGTTTCAAAGCCCTACGCGCCCTACGTTTAGAAGATATGCGGATTCCCATCGCTTATCTGAAAACCTTCCAAGGGCCTCCCCACGGTATCACCGTAGAACGGGACAAACTCAACAAATACGGTCGTCCCCTACTCGGTTGTACCATCAAACCCAAACTCGGTTTATCGGCTAAAAACTACGGTCGTGCAGTATACGAGTGTCTCCGTGGTGGTCTAGACTTCACCAAAGACGACGAAAACATCAACTCTCAGCCCTTCATGCGCTGGAGAGACCGCTTCCTATTCGTTCAAGAAGCGATCGAAAAAGCTCAAGCAGAAACCGGTGAAATCAAAGGTCACTACCTTAACGTAACCGCTCCTACCGTTGAACAAATGATGCAACGGGCCGAATTCGCCAAAGAAATCGGTACCCCCATCATCATGCATGACTACCTCACTGGAGGATTCACCGCCAACACCACCCTCGCTAGATGGTGTCGCGACAACGGCGTACTACTGCACATCCACCGTGCCATGCACGCCGTTATCGACCGTCAGAAAGCCCACGGAATTCACTTCCGCGTTCTCGCCAAATGCTTACGCATGTCCGGCGGCGATCACCTCCACTCTGGAACCGTTGTGGGTAAACTCGAAGGTGAAAAAGGCATCACCATGGGCTTCGTTGACCTCATGCGCGAAGACCACATCGAACAAGACCGTCAACGCGGAATCTACTTCACCCAAGATTGGGCTTCCATGCCTGGTGTAATGCCCGTTGCTTCCGGTGGTATTCACGTATGGCACATGCCAGCTCTCGTAGAAATCTTCGGTGACGACTCCTGCTTACAATTCGGTGGTGGAACCTTGGGTCACCCCTGGGGTAACGCTCCTGGTGCAACCGCTAACCGCGTTGCTCTCGAAGCTTGTATCCAAGCTCGTAACGAAGGTCGCAACCTCTTCCGTGAAGGTGGCGACGTAATCCGCGAAGCTTGTAAATGGTCTCCCGAATTGGCCGTTGCTTGCGAACTGTGGAAAGAAATCAAGTTCGAGTTCGAGGCCATGGATACCCTCTAATCTCTGCCCAGAGTTAGAGCATCCGTTAAGAGGAAGAAAAGGCAAGAGTGTTGTCGATCACAATCTTGCCCCAAATCTCCCTCTAAAATCGGGGATTCTTTCATCCTAGCGGCCGAGATCAGGACATGGATATTAAAAACGTTGCCAAAGCTACTAGCCGTGTAATGGCGAGTTATCTCACCTATCAAGCGGTCAAAGTAGTGACGAATCAGTTAAGAGAAACCAATCCCGGTGAAGCGATTTGGCTCAGTGGATTTTCCTCAACCGGAAAAATTCAGGATGGAGAAGCTTATCTTGATGAGCTTTTCCAAGCCAAACCAGAGATGGCATTCCGGGTAATGACGGTACGAGAACATCTAGCTGAAGAAGTTACTGATTTCTTACCCGAAATGGTTCGCAGTAATATTCAACAAGGCAATATAGAACATCGCCGTCAATATCTCGAACGAGTAACGCAACTTAATATCCCTGATTCTTCTTCTGATACCCAATCACCAACCGATTCAGATTGACGATTGCTGGATCACTTCGAGTCCAAATTCTAGACACAACTGCTTAAAAACCATGCAAACTTTACCTAAAGAGCGCCGTTACGAAACGCTTTCTTATCTGCCTCCCCTGACTGATGCCCAGATCAAAATGCAAATTCAGTACATTTTGGATCAAGGCTATATTGCTGGTGTGGAATTTAGTGAAGATTCCAGCCCCGAAATGCGCTACTGGACGCTGTGGAAACTTCCCCTGTTCCACGCTAAAACTGTTAACGAAGTAATGGCTGAAATTGATGCTTGTCGTGCAGAATATCGCGAAAGCTACGTTCGCGTTATGGGATTTGACAACATCAAACAATGTCAAGTTCTGAGCTTCATTGTTCACAAACCTAATGCTAATCTCCGTCGTTACTAAGTTATAAAGACGCGATAAATTAGTAAATTAGTCGGATTTGAGGAGGGGTAAGTCACTTGCCCCTCCTTTGTCTTACGCTATAATCAGCACATCGACTACAGGATTCACACAGCCACCTCAAAATATGTCCTATGAATGAAACCGACCGTCTCCTCAAAGCCTTATTTAATTCATTCCGACCGGATGTACCCTTGGAACCGGACGATCCTCGCTATGTCGATTGTAACTCCGTGCGAGGAGATGAAGATATTTTAGTACAGTTGGGCGGCCCCATCAAAATGGCGGAGAATAATGCTTGCCTGCTGTACTCCGGACATCGAGGGGGTGGCAAATCCACAGAGTTAAAACGGTTAAAAAAAGACTTAGAAGACTATGGATTTGTAGTGGTCTATTTCGCTGCTGCGACTGAGGATGAAGGAGATTTAAGCTTTCAAGATACCCAATATCAAGATATCCTCCTTTCTTGTACGCGGCAACTTCTCAAGGAGTTAGAAGATAAGGCAGATCCATTGCCAATCGCCAATTGGTTAAGATCTCGCTGGAAAGAACTAACCGAGCTTGCTTTAACTGAAGTTTCACTCGATAATTTTAATGTCAGCATTGCTCTTTCTCAATTTACTCGAATTACCGCAGTGATGCGAACTGAGCCGAGCAAGCGAAGGCAAATTCGAGAGCTAGTTGAACCCAATACCGAATCCTTAGTTAAAGCACTGAACGAATTTATTGAAAGTGCTAAAGCATCTAGTCAGAATTCGGAAAATAAGGTAGTTATTATTGCCGATAATCTCGACCGGATTGTTCCGATTCAGGTTGATGAAAATGGACAAACGAATCTAGAAGATATTTATATTAACCGCTCCGAATTAATGCGGGGGTTAAAATGCGATATCATCTACACCGCACCCATTGCTTTACTCTATTCTAGGGCAGCTAGTGAACTGCAAGATATCTACGGAACTCCTCAAGTTCTGCCCATGATTATGGTGGAATCTCAGGATGGTCAAGTTTTAGAAGCTGGAATGAACAAGTTACGAACAGCTCTAGAGAAACGAGCCGCCTGCGCGAGCGATTTAGAATTAGTGCCCCATATTTTTGATTCTGAAGAAACTATACAATTGTTGTGTATTAGTTGTGGCGGACATTTGCGGGACTTGATGCATATGGTACGAGATGCGATTAATCAAAGTACTGAAGTACCGATTAAGCAAAAAGCAGTCAAACGAGCCATTGGTCGATATCGACGGGGATATATGGAGACCTTACAAGAGTCTGATTGGCCGTTGCTCTTTAATGTTTATCGCGTTAAACGCAGATATAACGAGCCAGAGTATCGCGACTTACTCTATAGGCGTTGCATTTTAGAATATTGTTTTGTTGATGAGTATGAAGCGCCAAATCCTTGGCATACTGTGCATCCTTTAATTCGTGGATCTAAACTATTTAAAGAGCGTTGGCAAAAGTATCGGGAGGAAAAAAATGAAAGTTGAAGATATTCTGGATTGGGATGAAGATGAATTAGAACCCGAAACGGAAGAAGAGGTTTTTGCCGAGTTAATCCGTGCCGTTCGTAATAATGAGGGTGCAGGCTGGTTTTTTGTCCAATGCGGACAAGATAAAGAAAGAGAAGTAATTGAGCGATTGCAAAATAGTTTTGGTGTCAATCGGGTTGCACTCATGGATTTGGAGGCTCAAACCAGAACCTTTTATGCCGAAGCAAAAGCTAGATATGACCAAGAACAATTCAGAGTCTTGGTTGTACGAAGAATTGAGGAAGCTTTATTTACTTATGAGGATGCGAAACGCTCGTTAGGTTGGGATGACGACAAAATTTCTAATTATAGTCTTCAGGATGTCCCTCCCTTATTAAATCATTTAAATCAAGTCCGAGAAAATCTATGGACAAATGTTCCTTGTGCTATTGTCTTTCTGTTGCCTTATTTTGCAGTGCAATATTTTAGATTTCGCGCACCCGATTTTTATGATTGGCGGGTAGGCTTGTTTATTTTACCTCAAGACAAGAGCGATCGTGCAATGATTGACTGGGTACTGGAATCTAAATATAAGGAGTATTGCCAACTCTCCAGTGCAGAACGCCTAGAACGAATTGCAGAGCTGAAGAATATCATAACATCTTCTGATATGGAAGCCGAACAAAAAGCTAATTTATTAGTCAAGCAAGGATTATTATTTGACAGTGAAGAAAGTTATGAGAATGCTATTTCTTGCTATAGGAAAGCTACTGAATTCGATCCAACCTATGTGAGAGCTTGGAATACGTGGGGAGCAACTTTGTGTGATGATTTAGGACGAGTAGAAGAGGCCATCTCTAAATTTGATAGAGCGATAGAAAAAGATCAAAGTTTTTCATCGGCTTGGCACAATCGTGGTGTTGCTTTGGGTAAATTGGGAAGATATGAAGAGTCTTTGTTGAGTTATGACAAATCAATAGAACTGGAACCAGATGACTATTCTGCATGGCGTAATCGCAGTAAAGCTTTGCGTGAACTAGGACAGTATGAGGAGGCAGTAAAAAGTTGTGAGAAATCAATTGTAATGCGACCAGATGACGCTTCTACTTGGAATGATATGGGTGTAATTCTTTGTGATGATTTAGGGAGATATGAGGAAGCAATTAAGAGTTTTGATAAAGCGATAGAGATTGAACCAAATTTCTCAGCTTCTTGGCATAGCCGTGGTGTTGCTTTGCAGAAATTGCGACAGTATCAAAAGGCTATAGATAGTTATAAAAAAGCGATAGAAATACAACCAGGCTACACTAATCCTTGGAATAATCTTGGTACAATACTTTGTGATAATTTAGAGAGGTATGAAGAAGCAATTTACTGCTTTGATGAGCTTATAAAAATTGATAAAAAAAACTCTACTGCGTGGTACAACCGTGGTGTTGCTTTGCGTAAATCAGGAAGGTATGGAGAAGCTATATCTAGTTGCGAAAAAGCAATAGAGCTGCAATCAAACTACCCTTCTGCGTGGCACAATCATGGTATTGCTTTGCGTAAGCTAGAACGATATGAGGAAGCTATATCTAGTTGCAAAAAAGTGATAGAACTGAACCCGGAATACCTTGATGCTTGGAATACAATGGGTGCAATACTTTGCGATGACTTAGGAAAATATGAAGAAGCAATTCACTGCTTTGATAGAGCCATACAGATTGACAAAAACAACTCAAATTCTTGGTACAGTCGTGGTGTTGCTTTGGGTAAACTAAGACGGCATGAAGAAGCGGTATCTAATTATGAAAAAGCGATAGAAATCAAAGCAGATTATATTCTAGCTTACAACAATTTGGCCTTAAGCTTAATTAAACTTAAAAGTCGTAAAGAGGCGATCGCCTGTTACGAAACAATTTTACAACTCAAACCGTACAATATAGGCATCCGAGGTGTACTATTCAGGCAACTGTTGAGAACAGGACAATGGGTGAAAGCCTTTAAACAATTGTTAAGTAATATTAAGTATTCACAAAGCTTATCTAAGCTGGATCGCAGTACACCTGAATGGCAAGAGGTTTATAACTATGCTAAAGCAACGAACAACAAGATATTACGGTGGAGCTTAGAGCAAAACTCATCGGATAGATAAAACGCAACCTAAATCCCGATCCAATAATTGAGAAGAGATATATGAAATTTTAACACTTAGTCGATTTTATTTAATTCATAGGAATGCATTTTATGAATGAGCCAAAGAGCAGCTCTCCATCTGGAAATCCTAAAGTATTGTTAGAACAATTACAGATTGGGGTCAGTATCATCGTCGCTATTTTTGGGATTTACACATCGTGGCAAGCGACTATAGCGGCAAGAAATTCAGCAGAAATACAGACAGAGCTTAAAGAACAGGCACAAGAAAATCAAAGAGTGCAAAAGTTTGTTGAGCTAATTCAGGCACAGTTGGAAAATTTAGCTGGGGAAGACAACACTAAAGCTAAAATTGCCCTGATTAGTCTTTATAATTTAGCTGAAGATGATGATGAAAAACGAATTTTGTTCACGATTCCTATATCCAGTCAGAATCAAGCACTTACTCAAACTATATCGGGATTAATCCTTGATGATGACTCTGTGACCGACGAATTTAAGGATTATATTCGCGATAAATTGAGCAGTGTGCAAACTGCCCAAAATCCTGAGATGGAGTTCTATAGTAACGCAGAAATAGCCAATCGTCCGGATAAAGAACTGTTGCAAAAGCTCACGGAAGAGCAACCGAATATAGAGGGATGGATTTATTTGGGTAAAATCCGGTCTGGTAGTCAAACGTTGGAGGACGATAATACTAAAACGATTAAGCAAGATACAATTCCTCAAACGCAGAACACTATTGAAACAATGACTTCGATAAATTTAAGGGAGCGAGGTACAAGGTTGGCAAGTATTAAGGGTATTATTCCTCCTAATTCTAGGCTGAAGGTTGAAGAGATCACAACTGTGATGATGGATGAAAATCATGAGACTGTTTGGGCAAAAATATCACTAGCTTCTGCTAACTGAAGTCAACAATTTAATCATCAACTTCCTGCAAGTAATACAGCTAGCATGTTTCCTGATACAATACTGAAGTTCAGTCCCTGTATCGGATAGATGGCATCAGAATCTGTATGACTTATTATATTGCGCCTCAATTTCTCAATAAAGTTGCTATCCATATCACCAAGAATTTCTTAGATTTACCTCAAGTGCCGGTTCCTCTGATTTTAGGGATTCATGGACGCAAGGGAGAAGGGAAAACGTTTCAATGTGAATTAATCTTTGAGAAGATGGGGGTGGAAGTTATCCATATGTCTGCGGGAGAATTGGAAAGTCCGGATGCAGGAGATCCGTCTCGGTTAATTCGGTTGCGCTATCGGGAAGCGGCTGAATTAATTAAGGTGCGGGGGAAGATGACGGTATTAATGATTAATGATTTGGATGCGGGGGCAGGTCGTTTAGATGAGCGTACCCAGTATACGGTAAATACGCAATTGGTACATGGGACATTAATGAATATTGCCGATCGCCCCACGGATGTGCAACTTCCCGGAAGCTACGATCCCACCCCCCTACATCGCGTCCCCATTATTGTCACGGGAAACGACTTTTCCACGCTCTACGCTCCCCTCATTCGGGATGGACGGATGGAAAAATTCTATTGGGAACCCGATCGCCAAGATAAGGTAGGCATTGTCAGTGGTATCTTTGCTCCCGATAATCTTCCGAGTGCAACCATTGAACAGTTAATCGATCGCTTCCCCGAACAACCGATTGATTTCTTCGCCGTTCTGCGATCGCGCCTGTATGATGACCAAATTTTACACCTGCTCGAAACCGTCGGCTATGACAAAATTGGCAAACGATTAGTTAATAGTAAAGAAAAACCGCCCGAATTTCCCAGCCAAACCTGGAGTTTAGAGCAACTGCTGCAAATGGCAGAACAATTGCAAGAACAGCAGCAGCACATTAACCGGCTGAAATTATCCCACACTTATCAACCCAAACCCGAATCTACAACAGCACCCTCTCCCAGAGTGACAGAGGAATTATCCCCAAATTCTCCCTCTATTAATCTCCCCTCAGAGGTTACTCAACCAGTGCAACAGATTCTAGAGGGAGGCTACAGTTTAGGTGTAGAAATCGCTGATTCTCGCAGATTTCGGACGGGATCGTGGCAAAATGCTGGCCCCATATCGACTCAAAGTCTGCAAGAGGCACTCTTCCAATTGAGCGGTATTTTAGAAGAGCATCCCCATGAATATATCCGGTTAATTGCGATCGATCGCCAACGCAAACAGCGCATTCTAGAGACCCTAATTCAAAAACCGTAGAGCGCTTCTCTCTTCTGGAAGAATACAGCTTAAATCTTTAAACTCTAAGCAATACAAGCTATTCCCTAGCGCGTAGAACTTATAAAGGGCTAGGCCAGGCTACATAGATATCGACCCAGCAATCCACCTTGAATGGAGCTGTCTACAATCTGAAAGCCAGCCTTCCTAAAGAGTTCCTCAAGAATCCAGTCAAAAGTAGAATATTCTTCCTGGAAATGGACAATTGCATCCTCTCTTAAAAAGTTGCCACCAACTGACTCCTGGCGATCTATAAACTGGTTCACATTAGGTTCATAGTTATTCTGTTCAACGATTACGTCCTGAATAAATAATTTACCATCACTTTTAATCAATCTTCGCAATCTATCGAGAGCAATGAATTTGAAGAAGTCTGGGAGATGGTGAAAGGAAAAAGAAGATGTGATTAGATCGTAATGACTTGGGGGACTGGTATGAGTCAGAAATCCACCTTCTTCAAAGTTGATTGAGACTTCTGCTTCATTAGCCTTTGTCTTAGCGTACTCAAGCATGGTGTTAGAAACATCAATAGCAGTTACGTCCAATCCTTTCTTGGAGGCTTCTATGGAAAAGATACCAGTGCCACAGCCAATATCAAGAAGTTTCATTCCTGGCTTTGCCCCAATTAGCTTGAGTATTTCATGGCTTTCTAGCTTGAGGTCACGAAACTTTGAGTGGCTTTCATCATATAAAGCCACTTCTTCAATAGATTCGTAATCTTTGCCAATTTGTTGGCGCTCGTTCCAGATCCAGTCTTTAAGAGATGTCATCGTATTTACTCCTGGCTATTAGTCATTAAATATACTGATTTGGGCTATTGTGGATAGGGAAAGTTCTAGGGAATAGCCTCGTAGTACATTGTGAGAGAGAATTAAACCCTATTTCCTAATATTCTACAGCTAGATGATGACGCTTGTTCATTAAAAGAGGTGATTTTAGTAACAATCTTCACGCTCTTCATTCAAGGGGTATAGAACCACGCTCATAGCAATAAACCTTGAACCCTATTGCTCGGTTGGCGATCGCTCTTTCCCCAACCCTTTATCCGACTTTGCATTTTGACTCTTAGAAATTATTCTTAATAAAGTGTTTCCCTTAGTTCTTCCATGAATCCTCAACATTCTAAAAATCTTTATCAACAAGTCTCTAGACGAAAACTATTGGGCTTTGGAGCTGCCAGTGGTGGTTTACTGGTCGCTTCAGCTCTGCTCAAACCCAGCATTTCCAAAGCATTTCAAGCCATCCGTATTCCTTCTCTGCCAGCAGGCTATACTCCACCATCAGAGCATCCCTTCGATCCCATGGTCTTATTACGGGAATTTGACTATGGTACGGTCAAACACGAACAGGGTAAAAAAGTCCGGGAGTTTGAAGTCACCGCTAAAAGCTCTCCATTACAGCTCAACAGTGTAGTCACTTTTATCAGTTGGAACTTAAATGACAGAGTTCCCGGGCCAACCTTCCGAGCTAAAGAAGGCGAACGGATTCGGATCGTTTTCCATAATGAAGGCGGCCATTCCCACAGTATGCATTTTCACGGTACACACCCCGTAGACATGGATGGGATCGAACCCATCCGCCAGGGAAAAACGATGGTATACGAATTTGATGCCGAGCCGTTTGGTGTTCATCCTTATCATTGCCATATTGCCCCCGTAACCCGCCATATTAGCAAAGGACTCTATGGTTTATTAATTGTTGATCCACCAGAGGGACGAGTTCCAGCCGATGAGATGGTGATGGTGATGGGAGGCTTTGATATCAATAACGATAATCAAAATGAACTCTATGCTTTTAATGGTATCCCTAATTACTATCGAGACCATCCGATTCCCGTTTACCAAAATCAGTTAATTCGTTTGTACTTGCTGAATATGATTGAGTTCGATCCGGCTGTCACGTTCCATATTCATGCCAATATGTTTCAGATTTTTCCCACCGGACGCACCTTAAAATCTTCAGCAGAATCAGACGTGGTTACGATGGGAACCGCAGAACGACATATCTTAGAATTTTCGTACAAGTACCCCGGTCAGTATATGTTTCATCCCCATCAAGATGATATTGCAGAGCGTGGCTGTATGGGTTTTTTTGATGTTTTGCCTGTTTAGGGGGTGGGTTGTCGACTTGATGGAGGAGATAGTCTAGCTATTGACATTAATCAGCAAATAGATCTATCCTCTCCAGATGAGCTTTTCTTGAAAGTAATTCTTAATTGTAATGACAAAGCAACTAAAATCCGTAGAACTGTTCTTGGCGATCGGTTTAGTGACAACTATGGGTGCGAGTAGTGGGGCAACTGTGTATCGCCAAAGTCAAAACCAAGAATCGGTTTCAACCCTGGAAACCCTGAATATGGTAAGCGAACAGGGCCATGGACATAGTAAGCAAGGGGGTGAAGCGGGCGAAGGAGGGGGAAGTTCAGGCGATCTGGATGTGGATTATATGACTGCTCTAGCTCTGATGCAAGGCCATTTGATTGTAGCGGAAGAATTAATCGAAGCAGGGGAATACACTCAGGCAGAGCCACATATTGGACATCCAGTAGAAGAACTCTATGGTGATGTAGAGGAACAATTGACCGATCGCAATGTACCCCAATTTGATACGACCCTAAATGAACTTCATGATTTAGTTAAATTCGATCCTCAGAGTGCCCGACTCAGAACTCGGTTCCAAACCTCTGTCAGGGCAATTGATGGCGCAATGATGGCAGTCCCTAAAGATTTAAGGGAGTCTCCAGAGTTTGTATTGGAAGTCATCGGTAGAGTGTTGGAAACAGCAGCAGCCGAATATGAAGCGGCGATCGCCGATAACCGATTTGTAGAAATTATAGAATATCAAGATTCTAGAGGGTTTGTTGTTTATGCCAATGAGCTTTATGCAACCATTGCCGATACAATGAAGCGATCGCGTCCTGATGACCACCAAGTTATTCTAGAGAGCTTACAAGAACTTCAGTCCATTTGGCCTTCTGTTAATCCTCCGAATACACCTTTAGCAGAACCGAGTAAAGTATTCAGCTTAGTTTTTCTGATTGGAGATCGTAGTTAATACCTATTATTGGATTGGTTAGACTAACAACTGTATGACTATTCATTTTATTCACACTTATGCAAGAGGTCTAACCATCTATGATTGTTCGTATTCCTAATGTGTTGACAGAGGAAGAACTTCAATCTCTTACCCAATCCCTCGCGGAAGCCGAATTTGTAGAGGGAAAACTCACGGCTGGATGGCATACTCAGCAGGTTAAGCACAACCAACAATTACCGCATAATCGAAAGACTAAAACGTTATCTTCTCTCATTTCCCAATCCCTCGAAAGAAATCAACTCTTTCAAGCTATAGCTCGACCTAAAGTAATTCATTCCATTTTATTGAGTCGCTATAGGGAAGGCATGTCTTATGGACGGCACATTGATAATGCATTGATGGGTGGCTCAAATTTTCTGAGATCGGATCTCTCGTTTACGGTTTTCCTGAGCGATTCCAATAGTTATACGGGAGGGGAATTGGTGATTGAGCAAGCAGATGATGAGAAGAGCTACAAGTTAGAGGCGGGTAGTGCGATTGTCTATCCCTCCACAACACTGCATCGAGTCGAGTCCGTTCTCACGGGGGAGCGTCTCGTGGCGGTTGGGTGGGTTCAAAGCCTGATCCGCGATCGCGATCGGCGAGAAATTTTGTTTGACTTAGAAACAGTAAAACGCTCGTTATATGCTCGGGAGGGTAAAACGAGCGAATTCGATCTGATTGCCAAAAGTGTGGCTAATTTGCTCAGAAAATGGGCAGAGTGACCAAGTTATGGCGCTAGAGACTGAGTAATGGATCAACCCTTTTCTCTTAAATATCCCCCTTTTTTCTAAAAGAAATCTCCTCAACTGTCGATTAAAGTGTTATGCTAGATTCCAGACCCGGACTTATGCGATTACAACGCTCAAACCTTGTCAGGACCGGAAGGTAGCAGCAATACGAGATGCTTGTAATAGGCGTAAACTCCGGGTCGCCCTGTGTCAGAACGAGGATTCAGAGATGCCAGGTTTAGGAGATTTCGTCAAGAAAGCATTCTATATGGGAGTTGGGGTGGCATCCTATGCAGGGGAAAAGGCTGGAAGCGCGATCGCCGATCTGCGCCCTCAAGCCCAAAAGTTAGCCAATGAAATGGTAGAGCGCGGAGAAATTACGGCTGAAGAAGCCAAGCGCATGGTCGAAGAAATTGTCAATCGCGCTCAACAACAAGTCAATCAGCAAGAAACCGAAACCTATTCAGGAGAAACGCTCAAAGAACCTCGTCGGATCGAAATTTTGGATGATGAGGAGCCAGAACCTTCTACAGATGAGGAGCAAGTTAACGAGTTGCGCGATCGAGTCGATCAACTCAAAGAGGAGCTGAAGCGCCTTCAGAAAGATTAAGTAAAGTTATGGAAGATTGGCAAAAAGAGTGGCAGAATCTCTGTGAAAGCTTTACTACTGGAGTTGAAGAGTTTTTTCAGGAAGTCGAAGAAGAATTAGGAGAGTGGGTTAGTGAGATGGCGGAAATCACCATCGAGATTGCTGAAACTCTCGACAATCTGCTCTTTCGAGATCTAGAAGCTTCTTTAAATGAATGGTTAGAACCCATTGAAGACTCCCCATTAGAGTCTAGGGAAGAGGAGCCATATTACAATCCTTTTGGGGATTTAGAGCAATTCCCGATAAACCCTGAACATCAAGCTTGCGTGGGATGTTGTCATTACCACGGACAAGTGTATGGGGGTAACCTGTTGGTTTGTGGGATGCATCCCTACGGACCGGAAGATGCTTCTTGTCGAGACTGGGCAGGAATGGACGGGAGCTAAAAAGGTCCCTTGAATTGGATGACCAAGTTTCCTCTCCCTATTCCTCCCCTATTCTCTACTATCGAGTCTCCTTGTCAACTCTTGATATAGCGCTTCGTGCTAGGGAATAGGGAATAGCTCGTATTCCTTAGGGGCTAAGGCTTCAAGCTATACTTCATAGAAGAGAGAATTACTATATTATCGATTTATTATTCAGGGTTAACAATTGATCCAAAGAACAAAGGCGTTTGGGTTTCGTGGTCGTAAATAGCGCAGAAAAAGGGGCGATCGACGACCATTTCAAATGGATTAGAGGGTGGACGAATAGAAGTAGCAACAATGCCGACGGAGGTAACCGCAGCCGCTTCTGTTCCTTTTTCGTTCACTTCTACAAAGGTTTTATGTTTGACTCCATCGATCTTGGCAGAAATATCGCTAATTTCAGAAAAATCAGCTTGTTGACTAAACGCCAGATCCATGCCTAATGCAGACAAAACGGGTTTGAGTTCTACACCATATTCGAGTTGAAATTTAGGTAGGGCAATCGAACCTTCATTCTCTTGAAATTGACCGAGCCAAGTTTGCCAGATGCTACTGTTGAGTTGGGCATAAAATTGGGATAAGTTTTGCTCAGGTTGAGGCAAAAATACATAGAGACTAAATCGCCCATCACCATAGGGTAAGCGAATGGCTTGAAACTGCTCATTTTCTAGATAATCATAACTCCCGGTTTGGAACATCATGGGATGTTGTTTTTCTTGCCCGTTGAGGAGATAAAAAGGACGCTCTTGGGTGAGAGTTGGGTTAAATTCGTTTTGCCATTGTCCATGAAAATAGGTGGCATTGATGAGGAATAGGAGATCGTCAGGATTGATCTGATCGACAATTTGGGGGATTTTGCCTTTAGTTTGCCGTTGCACCCAATTATTGATGTGCTTAGGAGTAGCGGGATCGGTAAAATCTAGCGATCGCACCTTAGCATCGTAATAGGTTTTCGTTTGTTGTAGAAAATCTGCCTTAAAGTTCACATCATTTCTACCCCACAGAGAATTAGCGATGCTCAGTTCAATGGACTCATCCGTATTTTCTAAACGCTGCTTGAGCGTAGCATAGGCTTGATTAATGTCATTTAAACTCATGCCTTGTAGCTCTAAGGCATTTGCCATAGCCGTTTGAGTGTCTCCAGATGCCCCATTGTAAGTCATGGTAAGGGCGATCGCCACACTCGAAGGCGAAATAAAGATATTTTTAGTTTCTTCTTGTGCTAATAATTGCTGCCATAGCTTAAAGCTAAAGCGGGTATGAGCATCGGTCAATTGGGGATTCACACCAGTATTGGTTGCAGATACAATGGGAGATGAGGCGATCGCTCCTGGAGTAGTCGGGCGAAAACATCCCCATAACCCCAAGAGGACTAAACCCGTTGTCATCAGCATACCGAGCTTTTTCAGAGTTAGTACAGTCATGATTAGCGCTCCAGCATAAGGGGTCTCTAAGTACAGGACAAAAGTTTTATGGGTTGAAAGAGAGAGTCAGAAAAAGAGAGAGGGTCAATGAAAAAGCGGCGCAGGAGGTCACAACCATAGCGGAACAGGCTACGGGCACGGCGACCCTGAGCTTCAATGAGACGAATTGGCTTTTGAGCATGTCGCCAGATTCTGGCTTTCATCGCCCAGACAAAGGCCAGGGCTAAAGGAGCCAGCAACTTCGATAGACGCTCGCGCTCGGTAAAATGAGTCGATTCTAGGCAAAATCCCTGCCTCTTGAGTGCTCCAAAGAGGGTTTCAATTCCCCAGCCACGACCATAGTCGGCCAAAGCAGTGCGGGGAGAGTATTCGGTGATGAGAATGAGAAAATCATCATCACTTTTTTGTTTCTTCTGTTTGGGCTCAAGGCGCACTCCTATGATATAAACCGGGCGACCCCAAACCCAGCGTCGTCCCGGTAGAACTCGCTGCTCACCGATGGAGAGAGAGCGAAACAGATGAACACAAGCAATGGCCGGTTGACCCCGACCTCGACTAATCTTGTCGGTTTGACGAATGCGCAGACGGAAGGGAATTGGCTGGTCTATCATCACAAATGAGAGCCAAGGCTTACCAACAAACTCCCGGTCACCGGTTAAATAGGCAATCTTTACTCCGGGAAAGAGGGCTTCCAAGCGCTCCAACAAGTCCATACGCTCTTCACTATTACTGTTGCCTTTGTTTTTCTTCAGCATTGTCCACATCAAGGGATAGCCGATACCCTCATGCACCACAGACAGCATGAGGATATTGAAGTGGGTCTTGCCGAATGACCAGTTGGTCCTATCGATGCTCAACACCCAGGGTTGGGGAATTTGAGCAATGCTCATCACCATCAGTGCGAACTTATCAATCTCCATTTCAAAAGAGCGGAAAAATCGCTGCATTTGTTTATAATTTGACGCTTCAGCCGCTCTTGCTCCCCAGACTGTTGCCAGTTCAGCTAGGTTCACCGTTTTGGCTCTGAACACAGCGATGATGAACAAGGCGATGAAAGATAGTCTGGCTCCATGCCAACCGAGATGGGGTCATAATTGCTCTCGAATCGAGTTACTGTATTGCATGAGGGTCTGATTGATTTTGTGGTAACTTCTATCAAACCCTCTCCTTGCATCCTTTTCAAGTTTTTTGTCCTGTACTGAGAAGCTATAAATCCTTTCAGAATAGCATAGAATTTGTGATCGTGGTAAAATACGAGAGTAAGGCCCTCCTAAAAGGATGGGGTTTCAGACTCCAAATTTTTGATGAGCTCACTTTGGCATTGGCAGATGGCTCAAGGGTTGACCTATCTGACCTGTAGCTTACTCGACCCTTGGAAGCATGGTTTTTTTACCCGCCAGTTTGCGCCGCAAACACCTGAATCTTTAGCACCTCTTCTGGATGAGCAGGCCCGAGTATATCGGGTAAAACAAGTCCACGGGCCACGGGTTTTGACCCCTTCAGAGGTGGAAAGTTTGGGGGTTGAGCGTCCAGAAGCCGATGGTTTGTTATCGGAAAATGCCCATGATTCGGTTTGGGTGTGTTCGGCTGATTGTGTGCCGGTGTTAATCGGAGATTTAGGTACAGGACAGGTGGCAGCTCTTCATGCAGGCTGGCGGGGGACGGCGGCGGAAATTGTCCCGGAGGCGATCGCCCGTTTTCAAGCATTAGGGACGCGGCTCGAAGATCTGCGGATTGCCCTAGGGCCGGCGATTTCTGGAGGAGAGTATCAGGTAGGATTAGATGTGGCTCAACAGGTAGGAAAAACTCTGATTCAAGGCGAGAGTACTCCAGATTGGATCGAGCAGTTATCAGGAGGGAAACATTCGGTCTTATGGCCCGATTCTGAACCCGATCGCATCCGCTTAGATGTACGCCAGGTCAATCTCAGGCAACTGCAACAGTTGGGAGTCCATGGAGAACAAGTGGCGATCGCTCCCTATTGTACCTATCAAAATCAGCATCGGTTCTTTTCTTATCGGCGCGATCGACTCAAATCAGTTCAGTGGTCAGGTATCCTGACTTCAATGAAAAATTAAATATTAAAAATGACTCTTCCCTTCAAGGGAGTCTTGAGAGGCAAGTTGCTCTCAGTCATTCCTTAATCATCCGATTGCATTTGAGGGGTATTGATAAACGTACTATGTTTATCAGCTTCACTCAGTTCCGCATTCAGTTTGCGATCGCATTTTCTCACCAGCTTCGCCTTCGGATCGCTCACTCCTAGACGAATTCGCAATCTCGGCCCAGAATTGCCTAAACGGACGATCGAGCCATCCTCTAAGACATCCTGTGTGACCAACTGTTGGTTAACAAACGTACCATTTGAACCAAATCCCTTGAGATTCCAACCCTCTTCACTTGGCCATAGCTCTGCGTGATGGCGGGAGACCACAGAACTATACACTACAATGTCATTATCGTGAGAACGACCAATACGAATAGGTTCGTCTCGATCCGGTTCAAACGTCCAACTATGCATCGCTACAGGTTGAGTCGGATGCATCAAAGATATTGTAAGCGCTGACATAAAATTATCCTGATAGAGTTTAAATTAAGCAAAACTATAGTCAACAATTAGGAAAAATACAGGGACTCATTATAGATAATCATTATAACTCGACTCGACTGACTCAGGCGATTGGTTTCTACCCTCACAAACATAGAGAGATCTCAGAATTTCTAATCTCGATACGCAATAATTTTGTTAAGAGAATTTCTTCAAAGGAAGGAAAATTTTAAGTAGAGACAAAGTCTGTCTTGTCTCTACTATGATAGTAATGTGTCGCATCAATAATCTGGATTTTATATTACCTACAATCATCCATAGAAACAATCATCTTGCCAATTACAGCGCTTTGCGCTGTTATGAGGGACAGTGTTGAATCCTCAAAGCTATGTACCAAAAGCCTATTCCCTATTCCCTATTCCCTATTCCCTAGCGCAAAGCGCTATATGGGGATTATTGACCACCTATTCTCCAATCCGTAAATAAGATTGTTTATCCCGAATAATACGATCGTGAAAACGAGATTGCCAAAACCATTCAAACCCTAAGCGGCGTGCAGGTTTGGTTACCGCAGATTTATAACTTCCAATAATCGATAAAATACCATCCATTTGAACCATAATCCCAGGATTGTAACCGCGCTGAGGAAACTCGATATTTCCCCTTAAATTTTTCCTGATTCATTACTGTTAATCCATCTGATATAAACCAGTGAGACTAATCCCTATGGATCGATCGCCGTCGTCATTTTATTAATTTTCTCCTTAATTGCCGGTATAGATGGATCGATAGATTTTCGATCCAGAGGAGAAGACGACGATTGCTCCTGGTCAAAATCGGTTTTAATCTGAATCTTCGGCCCAGAACGAGCCAGTCGAATCACCACTTCACCAGTAATCGGCATTTGTTCAATCCGCCGATCGTCGAGATATGTACCATTAGTTCCCAGGTTCACCACATCCCAAGATTCCTCGCCAAGGCGGAGTTCCACATGGTGACGGGAAACCACCGCACTATAGAGAACGACATGATTATCTGTAGAGCGTCCAATTCGCACAAGGGATTCTTGTGTAAATTGCCAATGCTGAATGGGGGTATCTTTGAGAGGATGTAACAAGGTTAGGGTAATCACATCAGTAACAGGTAAATAACGAGGAGTAGGGGTCTGCTGTTTGTTTTCGTTGAGTTAAGGAATAATCTGGAGATGATCACAGTTCAAATACAAAGCTTACCAGATCATTTTTACCTAATGTAATGCGATCGCCGGTTTTTAAGCGATAGCGATTGCCTGGACTTAGGGGTAAGTGATTAATATAGGTTCCATTGGAACTTGCGAGATCTTCGATGTAATACTCGCCGTTTTCAATGCGAATAGCAGCATGAACCCGCGAGACTACATCTGCGTGGGCAAAACCAGAAACATCTATATCTGGGGGAATACGGTCATTGGGTTTCCCGATATGTAAAACCGAAAGATGATTGGATAACTCAAGTCGATCCTTGGTAGAGAGATGAACCAGGGAGGCACTGGCTGATTGCAGTTCAGTTAACCGGTTTATTTTGACTGGAGTGGAGGGTTCGGCTTCCACTTCTGTTATTATGGATAATTCGGAGCTAGAGCTGGCAATGGGTTCCGGAGTCACCAGAGGATCGGGTTCGACTAAGGGAGGAATTTCTAAGACTTCTTCCTCTGCATCAAGATTGGCGGTGGAAACAGACGTAACTTTTAAGGCGGTTCCACATTGACCACAAAACGTGGCATCTTGCTGAACGGCTGCTCCACAGTTAGGACAAGTCGTTAGAGCAGGAAGCTCAGTATAACAAGCTTCGCATACTTGAGCGCCATCAGGGTTTTGGTGAGTACAATTTGGACAAACAATCATAGGATCAATGGAAAGGCAAGAGGCAATAGGAAAAAGATTGAATTCGATCTAATAATTTAATTGTTAATTGATTCTCCTGCTGCTGCTTCATCTAAGAGCCACCAAAGCTCTCCTTTAGGAGCAATTAAACGAGAGGGATAGGCTTTGCTGTCTCCTTCTGGAGCAAAGACTTGGGTTAAAGCGTTGATTTTATTAGCTCCAGCGACTAGAAAAATGACACAGCGAGCCTCATTAATCAGAGGAACCGTAAAAGTAAGACGGGGTTGGTCATCTTTATTACCGACGGTGACCCGGCGATCGCCGACTGCTAAAGCTTCAGTATGGGGAAATAGGGAAGCCGTATGCCCATCATCCCCCATCCCTAACAAAATAATATCGAAGGCCGGAAACTCACCAGACGACTTACCAAAAAACTGCTGTAAGTGAGTATCATGGGTTTCGGCATCCTGTTGGGGGTTTTGCGCTCTGGTGGGCATGGCATGGATATTCTGTGGGGGAATAGGAACCTGATTAAGCCAGGCTTGGCGAGCCATATTTTCATTACTATCCGGATGAGTGCAGGGGACATAGCGCTCATCTCCCCAAAAAACATGAATTTTGTCCCAGGGAAGAGTTTCTTTACTCAGAGCTTCATAGAGTGGCTTAGGGGTACTGCCTCCAGCGAGGGCAATGGTACTGTAGCCATGGGAGGCGATCGCCGTTTCTATTTTTTCTTTCACTAAGGCAAGGGCGCGGCTGACGAGAGCGCCTTTATCCGGTAAAACTTCTATGATTTTAGTCATGTTCCCAACAATAAAAGAGGTAAGCGTGAGCGATTTTCCCGATTTATCTTCCCCATTATCTAGCCTATGCCAACTCCTAGTCTTTACTCGATATCCAGAATTGGGTAAGGCCAAAACCCGCTTAATTCCTGCATTAGGAGTGCAGGGAGCGACGGAATTACATCGTCAACTGGCCGAATGGGCGATCGCCCAAGCACGGCAGCTACAAGATCGCCATAAAGGGGCAATACAGCTCGTGGTTTATTTTACAGGCTCAACTGTTCAGGCCATGCAGACCTGGTTAGGTGCTGATCTAGTTTATCGCAGTCAGGGACAAGGGGATCTAGGGGAAAAACTCTACAGGGCAATTGAGCAGAGTTTTGCTGAAGGAATGGAGCATATCGTTGTTATCGGAACAGACTGCCCCAGTCTCACCCCAGAACTTTTTGCCCAAGCCTTTCATACTTTAGGTTCCCACGATTTAGTCCTCGGCCCAGCCGCTGATGGGGGTTATTATTTAATCGGTCTATCACGCCCCATCTCTGAATTATTTCAAAATATTCATTGGGGAACCTCAGAAGTTTTTTCCCAAACCCTCAATATTGCCCATGCTTTAGAATTATCCTATGTTCTCTTACCGGTTCTCCCCGATATTGACCGCCCAGAAGACTTACAGTGTCAATTAAAAATTAATCCTTAAAAATCATTGAGGAATCGTCCCTCTCTGTGTCTATTCGTCTCCATTTTCCTCTCTTCCCTACTCCATTTCCTGAAGCGTTTTCCATCCCGGTTGCCATAGGGAACGGTCTTTAAGTTGGGCGGCATTTAACCAAAAGCGAACATTCGGGTCACAAGAAGCCACTATTTCCGCAAAAATAAACTTTCCTTGATTTTTACGGTTGATCACTTGAAAATGTCGCCATCCCCAAGTCGTTTGTTGGGCGGTCCATTTCGAGCCAACTAGGAAAGGGAATTTTTGTTTTTTAGGCATGATCTGTAGGTTAAATGGATAGAGGATATTCTTGGGTAATAAAAGCGATAATGCCTTGGTCATCAAATTCAGAGATAAATTCCATAATGCGATCGCAAAACGGGTAGTAGATGGTATCTAATGCTCGCAGTCTAGCCACTTCTGCTTCAATACCATCAATATATCCCACAGCCGCCGTTTTTACTAACCCTTGCAATTCTTCCTGGGGAGGGTAAACCAACTCCACTGAAGACCCCAAGGAGGGAGGCGAATTTGCCTCTGGAACTTCTTCATAAATCCAGGTCAGATTTAAATACTTTTTCAATTTACGTAATAATAACTCTATATCGACAGGTTTGGGGAGAAAATCATTGCAACCCGCCACTAAACTATTCTCCTGATCTTGCTTTAATACACTCGCTGAAGAAGCCAGAATAATGACTCGATTGTCACCACTCTGACGAAGTTGACGCACCATTTCAAATCCATCTAACTCTGGCATGACTAAATCAGTAATGATAAAATCAGGTTGGAATTGATGATAGTGTTCTAAACCCAATTGGCCATTCTTTGCTTGTGCCACTTCAAATCCCAGTGGGGATAAAACTTCGAGAATCACTTTACGATTGACAATTTTATCATCAACCACGAGAATCTTTTGGCGTTGACCAACATAACCAATAATTTTTCCTGGTTCGTTTTGAGTGGAAGAGATCGACCAATTTTTGGCAACTGGGACATTGATTTCAAAACTAAATTGACTGCCTACATCGAGCTGACTTTGAACTTCAATTTTTCCTCCCATCATTTGTACAATTTGACGAGTAATGGCCAATCCTAAACCCGTGCCGTCATGTTTATGGGAATTGGCTCCTACTTGTTCAAAGGGTAAGAAAATTTTCTGAATTTGCTCAGGGTTCATACCCACACCGGTATCCCCAATTTCAAAGCGTAAGGTGGCGGTAGATGCAGGAGAAATTTGACTCAGATGAATAACAGAAAATACGATTTCTCCTTGATTGGTAAATTTGGTGGCATTCCCTAATAAATTGAGCAGGACTTGGCGTAAGCGTTTATCATCAATATCAATTCCCTGGGGTAAATTAGGATCGATGACACAACCAAATGCCAGTCCTTTTTCTTCAGCTTGGATACGGATGACTTCAGCTACACCACTAATGAAGGAGGGAAAATGAATTTCTCTAGGGAGCAGTTCCATTTTTCTGGCTTCAATTTTGGCCAAATCTAGGACATCGTTAATCAGGGTTAGGAGATGGGAACCGGCGTCTTCAATAACCATAATTCCTTCACGTTGTTTGGGTTTGAGGTCACTCATCCGTTTCAGGATTTGGGTATAACCCAGGATACCGTTCAGGGGGGTGCGTAATTCATGGCTCATATTGGCCAAAAATTCACTTTTGGCTTGGTTGGCTTTATCAGCCGCTTCTTTTGCAGCTTTTAGGGCAATTTCGGCTTGCTGGCGATGGTATGATTCAATGGCAAGGTTCACGAGATCGCCGATAGAACGGGCGACATTTTGTTCTTCTTGAGTCCAATGGCGAGGTTGGGTGGTTTCCATGCACATTACGCCCAGGAGCGTTTGCTGTCGGCGAATGGGAATTTCCAGCATGGAATGGATTCCTAGAGGAGCAAGATAGGTCTCTTTGAGTTCCGAGGTACGCTCATCATTGCAAGCATCGTTGACAGAAATTACATTTTGGGTTTTTAGGGCTTGGGCATAGCGGGGATAATCTTGGATGGGGAGAAGATCGCCTTGGGTGTGACTTCCTAGAGCCGGGATGAATAAGTCAGCACAGTACCATAGGGTACTTTCGGGTTCAATGAGCCAAATACTGGTGCGGTCAACTTTGAGGATTTGGGCGATCGCCTCAGTTAGTTTTGGTAAACTCTGGTTTAAGTCCCCTTTGTGTAATTGGGAATCGCCAGCGAGTTCAGATAAAACCTGGTTGTGTTGAGTGAGCAGATGAGTACGTTCGGCAACTTGTTGTTCGAGTATCTCAAGCTGATTGCCAATTTGAGCTGCCATCTCATTAAAGGTTTGGGCAAGAGTGTCTAATTCTTGTATGCCTTGAACTTGTAGGGAATTTCGGCGTTTCCCAGAGGCAAAGGCAGCACTGGCATCCCGCAGTTGTAATATGGGATCGGCAATCCACCGAGAAGTCAAGAGTCCCAATCCAACAGCGACAATCAATGCGCTAATGCAGACGACAAGGATGTGCTGTTTATGGCTCTCAAGAGTGGCGTTAAAGTTAGATTCAGGGATAAAAAGCACAATTTTCCACTCTAAGCCGTAGGGGTCGGCATAGGGGATAATATGGGCAAAGTAATGCTCACCATCTAAAGAAAGTGTGGTTAAGGTGGGGGGGTTTAGGGCGGTTTGGTGAGTGTGTAGAAGGTCGATCAGTTGACGGGTGAGGAGATCTTGACTTTGGGTAATGGGTAGGAGAGTTTTTGTATCTGGATTAAAGGGGGTTTCCTGGGTAGAACTGGCAATCAGGTTGTCTTGGCGATCGAGAATGAGGATTTTTCCGGTTTCTCCTAGGTTGATTTTGCTCAGAAATTGGCCGAGCTGATTGAGTTTGAGGGTGGTGTTAATAACGGCTTCAACTCTACCATCGGTATCAATATCAAGGGGTTGTAAGGCGGAGATTAAGAGGACAGGTTCAAGATAGGAAATATCTGGATTGCTCCAGGTTGGTTTTCCGGTCTCGACGGCAGTTAAATACCAAGGTCGTTTGCGCGGATCGCGATCGCTTAATTGAGTAGCTAGAGTGGTACGATTTCCTTGGTCATCAGTGTTGTAGGAGCGGAAAGTGTGGCGATCGCTAGGAGTAACGGTATTAATCACCAAAGTACCATCCGCTAGACGTTCTCCTGTTCGTTGTTCCCCTTGGTTATTGGCTATAGCCGTAAAACTTAACTCTGGGACTTGTTGGATTTTTTCCCATAGATAATAATCCCATCCGTCCAAGTTTTCCACCTCTAGCAATCCTGATTTGATCGCCCCCAGATGGGAACGATTCACCCGATGAGGGAGTTCCAAATAGGAAGATAGATGCTGTTCCACTTCAGAACTAATTTCAGTGGTTAATCGTTCTACCATCGTTTCTAACATTTCGTGGGCATTGCGAAAGGAGAGCCAACTGACTAAACCCACGGCTAGCATAATTTGCAGGAGAAAGGGCACGATTAAGACCACTTGCAGAGGAAAGTGGGGTTTCAAGGGCAAGGATTTCATGGGACAGATATAGATCGGGGGTGCGCTACTTTAGATGGTATCTTAATTTCCTCTATTTCCTATTCCCTAGCCTGAAGCGCTCTAAGCAATCCCTAAAATGCCCATTATACCTCGATCTTCATAATCGAGGATATGACAATGGTAAACGGTTTTGTCGATCAAATCTTGATTACACTAATCTCCTCGTAAAGCCGATCGTGTGGCACTTTGACTCACCTCCTGATATAAGGTTTTTAAATAAGCCATTAACGATTTAGACTCTGGGGCTTTGGTTCGTTCGGTTACAATTGGCCCTAGCACATCTAACACTGTTTCTAGATTCACTGGCGGGGCAATGACCACGAGGGATGACTCTAACTCGCGATCGTAGCGCCAAAACTGGTCTAGAGCAACCTTCGGGTAAGTCAGGGGTGGGGGTTTGCTGCTAGCACTTTCTGGCCCAATTCCGCGCTTTTCGCGCAGCGCAGAGATAATATCATCCTTACTCTTTCCGCGCAATTGAAACAGTACAAAGGGATCGGCGCTGAAGCGATCGCCCAATAAATAATACACGGCAGCGATATGTTTACAGGGATTTGCGGGATCGGGACAACTACATCGTGAATGGACTTCACCCAGCGTAAACGGAAATAAGCTTAACCCATTGGCAGCAAATACCGATTCAATATTATCCGGCATTTCTCCAGCTAACAATTTCGCCACATAAATTGCTTTTTCCGATAAAGTCTCAATCACATTATCCCAATCTTCCGAGGTAAAGGCATCTAACCCAATGGAAAGGCGATAAGGTTCGGGATCGGTTCCTTGCACCTCTGCCACCACTTTTTGCTCTTGAAACTGAATGGATAATACATGACCTTCCCGCGCATAATTTCGACCCCGTTCTAGTCTTTTCTTAAACCGATAAGAATTGAGCAAGTCTAACCATTGCTGCGTCCACCATTCTCGCTCGATGCCATAGGAATTCATATTTCTCTCCTCGTTTAACGAATTAATCTTTCCTTTTGTAGGAAAGCATCTGCTAGTGTTCGGTTGTTTCTGATTGTATCCCAAGCAGATACTGTTGCCACAGAGGATGGAGGTAAAGGTGCGATCGCTCTGTTGCACCTCTTTTTTCCACTAATCCTCGTCTTCCTAGCGATCGCATCGCCTCCCATAACTCGGATTTCGAGAACTGGCGATCGGTCAATTTTGCTGCCAGATCGACCCCTTCCTCCTGACTCGCTAACCAAGTCATCACTCGTTGTTCTAAGTCTGATCATCGCTCTAACTGCTCCTCTAGAATAGGTTTTAAGTCTCCTAAAAATATCTCCTCGTCATTCTCTAAAAATTGGGAAACTTGACCATTACAGAGTTCCCGAATAGTTGCAGCGATAATCGTTAACCAGACGGGATGTCCTTGATACAAGCTTATTAACTCTGGCCAGTTTTCCTCATCGGTTAATTTCTGTTCTCTCAAAATTTCCTCAGCCTCAGATTCTAATCCTTTCAGGTGCAAACTGCGGGTGTGTTGATGCGTTTCTTCTAAGGTGGCAATTTCTCTAGGTTTTTCCCAACTCAAGAGAATTACACAACTGTAGTGCAGTGTTCTGGCTATTTGTTTAAAGAATCTGCCATAGTCTTTATAATTTGCTAAATATTCACCCGCGAGTTGACCGCTTTGAAAAAGACTCTGCACATCATTGAGGATGACTAAACAGCGAGTGTGGCGAAAAGTGTCAAGAAGGGTTGGGAATGGGTTCGGTTGAGATGGGGCCAAAAATTCTTTCAGTTCGGTTTGCAGCGTCGATAAGGTAGGAGTATGGCTCAGACTGCGCCAGATAATAGCGTCAAATTCTGTGTGGATCTCTTCGATGAGTTTGAGAGTGAGGGTGCTTTTGCCAATTTCACTCACACCGTAAATGGCGATCAAGCGCGTCCGATCTTCTAATATCCACTGTTTCAGCGTGGAGAGTTCTGTGGTGCGGTTGTAGAAGTCGGTGAGTTCTGGTGCGTCGGTTAAGTCGATGATGGGTGAGTCTGGGGAAGATGGCGATCGGGTTTTGGGAGCTTTGATACTTTGTACTAATGGGCTATCAATGTTAACAGTATCAACTTGGTTAATCGTATTCACTTGCGAACAGTGAGCGGAGGGCGAAGATTGAGAAACTCTATTTCTTTTCTCTATCTTAGAACGAAAATTATATTTCTTCAGGTCATCTCCTAATTCTTCCCGCAGTTTATCCCATAACTTAGCGGCTTCTTTCTTAACATGAGATTCACTACAATGAAAATCTTGAGCAATTTGAGGATATTTTTTTCCTTCCCACGAACCTCTCAATATAGCTGACTGTATAGATGTCAAATTTTTTCCCGTTTTATCCAACATCAACTGGTCAACCCATTGTAGTATATCTTCAAGATCGTTCATAACTAGATACATCTAGAGATTTCTTGTAATATACTCTACTAAATCCTACTTTGTCAACTCAATTGTACCAAATCCTACTAAATTGACTCAAGATATTTAGAAAAATTGTGTACCAAATGTCCTGTTTTAGGGTGGTCGCCTAGAAATATTACACGCTAAGATTAGTGAAATTTCAAGCTTATCAGGTTTTTGATCGGTGTAAATCTTTTATACACATTTACTAACAGGGTAAGCAAGCTAGTGATTCCCACATTTAAGGAGAATAAAGATGGCTAAACAGTCTAAACGTGCTGAAATCGGAGAAAAAGTTGCTATTGGTGTTGCTGCTGGTGTAGCTACAAAACTTACTTTAGGAGCTATTGGTTCTGTTGCAACAGGGAACCCTGCGCCCTTCTTGGCCGCTTTGCACATTGCCGCTGCGGCTGGTAGTGCTGGTGCTGCTGCTTCTGGAGGCAATAATTAAATTTTAATTCACTAAACCTGTAGGGGCGTTTCATGTCGTCAAGCGAAACGGCCGTTCGCCCCTACAACCATGTCTCAATGTTGTTCAAATCTACTGTATACCTTTATTTCTCCCCAAACTCTGCCTCTATCATTCGCTGCACCACTTCCAGTCTGAAGGTAGGGTGGGCAGGATAAGGTACAATATTCTTCAAATTCTACACAGATATCCTGCCCACCGCACCTGCTGAAAAAAATCAGGGAATGAAGATTCTCATAGAGCCTTTATAGTTGTCAATTGTCAGCACAATCTCGATCAGACGTTCTGCACAAATTTCTCGATATTCCGAATCATTCAGTAATTTATCCGCGTTACCAATCGTAATTACCGGGAGTGAATTCGGGGTATTTTCTTCCCGCATCACTTGCTCTAAGGAATTATTGCCTTTCATCGTGCGATTAGCTGTGAGCAAAATCATCTCATTTTCTTGTGCCAGTCGCCAAACAACCCGATCGTCACTATTGATTGGTAATTCCATTTGTTCAAAAGTGAAAAAACGAATGGGAACGATATCGAGCCATCCTTGATTGACAATAGAGCCAAAGAAAACCAGTGCATGTCCATTGAGATTATGGTCGATCAAAAAAAACATGCTTTAGCCTCGCGTTTGGCTTTGGCTGCTCGCAGTTTTTCCCATGCCGCTTCAGTTCCCGGTTTCGGTGGCATGGCGGCAATTTTGGCAATCAGATCGCGATTTTTTTCCTCATAATACAGCCGCAGTTCTTCCGCTTCCCTCAAAACTTGCTGATATTCGGCTTCAACCAGAGCGCGATTTTCTTCAATATACGTTAAAGCGTCGTTAATTTGTGCTTCCGTCAGGTCAAATAATCCCCGGATAAACTTAGGGGGATATTGAGCGGTCACATAGTCCATAATATCGTAGATTGTAATCCGTGTCCCGGCGATGGTTAGTCCTCGTTCTGTACGGATAATTCCGGTTTGTTCATTGGATGGGTTGGTCATGATTTTTTCCGAAAGTCTAGTTGCTGAAGATCAATTTTATTTTAAGCCAACAAATTAAGCTGTGGCAAATTCAGTGAACTGCCGTTTGCTAGGATGATGGAACCCTAAAACAATATCATTTTGAGGAATGCCCGCAGCGAGTAAATCATCGACAATACATAAATTGGTTAAGTCTTGTTCCACCCAAACTTTGCTATCTTTAATTTTTAAATAGACAATGATATGCTGTACTAGCTTCTTATCTTTCCAGCCAAAGCGAAACCAAAGATATTCATCTCTAATTTCATCTAAAGCTAGGCGATCGCTCACTTCACATTCAGGATTTTTCTGGACTTGATGAATCTTCATACCATAATATTCGGTCAATATTCGTTTGATGATCGGGCGGTAATTTTCTAAGTCAGCCATTTGACCAGTTCCTCCTTTGCTGTATCTACTACCATTAACAAAACTCGATTATCTTTAATCACTGCTTGCACAGATTTTCTTTGAAAAAAATCTTCATAGACCAGATAATCAATTGCTAAATACAGGGTATATTCTGGTTCAGTACGTTGAATCAGATTTCGATATACAATGTATTGTCCCAATGCACCATGAAAGTCATACATTAGGGATTTTCCCACAAAGCTTTTGACTTCAACAACTATTTTTTTGCCTTCTCGTTCTGCGGCAATTGGTTTTTCGGCTGCTAGATCTGCATAAAGTTCAGCATCTTCATATTTGATGAAGTAAGGATCGTCGGTAATGAGCCAACCATCTTTGATTAAGGCATTCTTGACTGCATCATGATAAATGTCTTTGGCAGGCATAGTGCAAGGGAGTTGGTAGTAATTTTATTGTATACTACATATTTTAATGACTTTGGCACAACAAGTGAGGATATCTTCCAAGTACAGATGCACACTACGCGACATAAATTGCCTCCTGTTCTACGGTAGAACGAATCAGAGGTTTGAGCATTACTCGACTCACCAAATCTACTCGTGTCCCTAAATGATCTTCGAGATAAAACTTGACATCCATATAGCGATCGAATGTCACCAATCCGTCAAATTCTACTAAAATATCCACATCACTATCCGGTGTGGCTTCATCCCTAGCAACAGAGCCAAATATCACCAGCGAAGTTACTCCGAACTCTTTTAAGGCTTGCTGGTGTTGTGCTAAAACCTCCAATACTTTGTCCCGTTGCATCATACTCTAGCCTCACGAATGATACAGCAGTTTCCTCTGCTATGAGGTACATTAATGACAGTTTTTAACAATATCTAGAACAGCTCAGAGCTTCTACCAAGTCTGTTGTTTGCTCCCCCTATCCCCCTATCCTGACAAGTGAATGATTTTCATGATTGTGCATCCATAGACCCTCAGAGCGCCCTAAATTTCATAGAGTCATCTCATTCTCCGTGTCCCCGTGTCCCCGTTTCTCCGTGTCTTCCTGACTCGAATCTTAAAATCATTCCCTTGAAAGATCCCCCGATCTCTCTATCTCCCTATCCCCTATAGCTCCCACAACGTGACCAATAACAGCGATCGCCGGTGAGCTAAATCCGCTTTCTTCTACTTCATGAATAACCGTTTCTAAGGTTGCCACTAGGGTTTCTTGTTCGGGACAAGTTCCCCAACGGATCAGACTAATCGGAGTTTGGGGAGATAATTGCGCCTCGAGCAGTTGGGGGATAATCTGGGATAAATTATGAATCCCCATATAAATAACAATGGTTTCTGAACCTTGGGCGATCGCCGGCCAATGCACTTTCGGTCGATATTTGCCGACGGATTCGTGCCCAGTTACAAACGTCACTGAAGAACTATACCCCCGATGGGTTAAAGGAATGCCTGCATAGGCTGGAGCGGCAATTCCGGAAGTAATACCAGGCACCACCTCTACTGGAATTCCCTCAGCGAGCAGATCGGCCATTTCTTCCCCACCGCGCCCAAAGATAAAGGGATCTCCACCTTTGAGACGAACGACGATCGCCTGATTTTGAGCTTCTTCAATTAAAATTTGGGTAATTTCATCCTGCTTGAGTGAATGTCTTCCGCGTCGTTTTCCCCCATGGATTTTTTTCGCCTTCGGGTTAATCATCTCTACAATGGGAGGACTGACCAAGGCATCATAAACCACCACATCGGCCATCTGAAGCAGGTCTTTTCCTTTGAGCGTCATTAATCCGGGATCGCCAGGCCCTGCACCAACAAGATAGACTTTACCGAGGGGAGAGGATGAAGAGGTCATAGGGGTTCGGTGGGTTATGTAAACTTTAGATTAGGGTCGAAAGAGGGGAAGATACTGTTAAATCCAGTACCATTTGGGCTAAATGGGGATTTTGATTGAGGGGAGAGCGCAGGATATAGTCCAATTGAGGATCGCCAGCTTGTTTTGCAGCTAGGGTTTCGGCGATCGCATCAGTAATATAGCCAGGAAAGAGGAAATAGGGCAACACTCCAATCCGACGATATCCCAAATCCATTAATTGGCTAAGTCTCCAATCTAAGGATGGCATCACTGACCAATAGGCATCAAGAATCCCCAATTGATGGGCTAGGGTTTCGACGGGTTGATTGCCACCAGGTCGGCGACTACCATGGGCCATAACGATCCAAATCTCGCGATCGGTGGTCTTGATTTCTCCTGCTAATCGGTTGTGCAGTTGGGGATGACTTCCTAAATAGGGACAGATCTCTAAAGTCATCTTTTCTCCCAAGAGGGTTTGCGCCTGCTGTACTTGAGCTGGAATGTCTTCTATGACATGCACTCCAGGAAGTATAAATAGGGGAATGATTTGTAGATAATCGATATGTTCTGCCAACAGGCGATTGCCAAACTGTTGAATTTGTTCAGCTAACGTCAGTTCACCCAACTCTAGAGTTGCCGTTTCTACTCGAGTGGGGCGACTGTGTTGGCGCTCTAAACAAGTACGAACCTGTTGCGCCAAGTCCAAAACACCCTGATGGGGACGAGGGTCTCGGCTGCCGTGAATGACTAATAATTTACCACAAGAATAAGTCAAGGTTGAATGGCCAATATAGGGGTTTGAAAACCAGTGTACAGCTTAGTCTAGAACGTGTCATAGTGGCTCTAAGTTTTTGAGAACAGATAGTTTTCTAAAAATGGGAGTAGCATGGGTAGGGTGTAAACCTGGATGCGATCGCCATGTTGAAAACGAATACGATCATTTCTCTACTTTTAGTCTTTGTCCCTATCTCCATTGCCGGCCACTTTCTGGGCTGGGGATCGACAACCATCTTTATTACTTCTGCTTTGGCCATTATTCCCTTAGCGGCTTGGATGGGAACGGCAACCGAAGAAATTGCCGTGGTGCTGGGCCCCAATTTGGGGGGCTTGATGAACGCTACTTTCGGTAATGCTACTGAATTGATTATTGGTCTAGTTGCCTTAAATGCTGGCTTAGTCGATGTGGTGAAAGCTAGTATCACCGGCTCCATTATCAGTAACTTATTGCTGGTAATGGGGTTTGCCATGTTTTTAGGCGGTATTCGTTATAAGGAACAAAACTTTACCTCAGTGGTAGCCCGTCTGAATGCCTCAGCCATGAATTTGGCGGTAATTGCCATCTTGGTTCCCACCGCCGTCGATGTCACCTCTGATGGGATTGCCGAAGAAACCATGCAAACGTTATCGGGGGCAGTATCCATCGTTTTAATTGTGGTTTATTTACTCACATTGCTCTTTTCCATGAAAACCCATTCCTATCTCTATGATGTGGGATTGGCAGAAAATGAGGAGGAAGGCGAAGAAGAAACCCATGAACAGCCCAATATCACCTTGTGGTCTCTAGTACTGCTGGCAGCCACTCTGGTGGTTGCCGTAGAATCAGAGCTATTAGTGGCTTCTTTGGAAGAAGCCACTTCTTATTTAGGCTTAACCGCTCTATTTACCGGGGTTATTCTAGTTCCCATTATTGGTAATGCGGCTGAACATGCCACCGCAGTGACTGTGGCGATGAAAAATAAAATGGAACTGTCGGTTTCTGTAGCGATGGGTTCGAGTTTGCAGATTGCCCTGTTTGTAGCGCCCGTTTTGGTCTTAGCTGGAGTATTCTTTCACCAACCCATGGATCTCGATTTCAATCCCTTCGAGTTAGTCGCCGTGGTTGTCGCTGTTCTATTAGCTAACTCGGTTAGTTCCGATGGTCGTTCTGATTGGTTGGAAGGGTCTCTGTTACTGGCAACCTATGTAGTTTTAGGGCTAGCGTTCTTCTTCCATCCGGCGATCGAAGGATTAGGGTAATATCAAGTTCATTGAATAAATTATAAATTGCCTAACTGGACTTGATAGGATCTCTCCTTAAGAGACAAGGGGCTTACCTTAAGAGAGCAGTTACTCTAAGCTCCTTGTTACAGGCGAAAGTATGGTTTGAATACAATAGACATCTCCTAAAACTTCGTTTTTTAAACGACAGCATTAAGGTTTCAGCCTAATTCTAGGAGATGTCTAATGAAAATGTTGAACTTTATTAATTTTAAAGTATCGCCTCAAAGCTAACGAAAAACGCCCAGCCATTAAAATTGTAAAAAGAGATGGGGAGATTCCCGCCGTGAAATGCTATGACGGGCAAATTAATCAAGTGTTTATGAATGGGTTGGCTAATGTGCTCGATGCTCTGGATGAAAGTCATGCTGGAAAAACATTTGAAGAAATCAAAAAAGCTCCCAATCGCATTACGATTGAAACGAAATTAAGCGAAGATGATAAGAGTATTATAGCGGTTCTCTCTTCTATGAGGTACAGTTTGAAGGCTAATCCCTCTTCTGTCACTTTCCAAAAAAGGGGGGTGAAACCCTGATTCTTTCCTTGGAGTTCGCGGGCTGTAATGACGGAAATTCCTCAGAATTTCCAAGAGTGGAAGAAGAGGGATAAGTTGGGAGATTGGTTCAGCTTAGAAGGTGTAGACTTTGTCCTCCGTCAAAAGAAAGACGCTTTCATTGCCGAAAATTTGGGAATGCATAAGTCATTAGAAGAGTTGGAAATCAGACCGGGAATGAAACGCGATCTCCAACCTATTAACCCAACTTGTGTTCACCCACGACTTCTTGAGGGCCAACAATCGACAAACAGCCAGAAGTAAGATAAGTTTGAGAAATAGCCTGGGCTTGGTTAATGGTCACTTGAGCAATCGTTTCTTGAAAGTGGTCATCAAATTCTATTCCTAACCCAATGGTTTCATACCATCCCAAAATTTGGGCAATCTGGGAATTGGTTTGTTTGCCTAATGCATATTGCCCCAGCAGTTTATTTTTACTCGTACTCAAGTCATCTAAGGTTAGGAACGTTTCACTTAAGCGCTCGACTTCTTCTTGTAGGGAAGTAATGGCAATTCCCGTATTACTCGGAGCAGTTCCCATATACACAACAAATTGGGATAAATCTTGACGAGTGGGATAAAAGGCGGAAACATCATAGGCTAATCCCCGTTTTTCCCGCAACTCCACAAACAAGCGGCTCGATAAGCCATTACCTAAATAAGTATTGAGCAATTTCAACACGGCATAATCTGGACTCTTGACTGGTGCGCCTGGATAGCCGACCATAACGATGGATTGTTGGGTGTCCTGGGGTTGAATGACAGGAGATATTCTAGACATCCGATCTAGATTCAAGGGTGGAAAAGGCACTTGAGGGATGGGTTTTTCTGGGACTTCCCAATCGCCTAAGATCTCCTCAACTAGAGAAACAGCTTCTGATACATTAATCCGTCCACAGATGCTAATGACTAAGTTATCGGGACGAAAATAGGCTTTATGGAAGGCTTGTAAATCGTTTTGGGTAATGCGCTCAACACTTTCTAGGGTTCCCAGGGTGGATTTTCCGTAGGGATGATCCCCATACATGGCTTCACGCAAGCCTTTGAAGGCTAAGGAAAACGGTTGTTCTTGGGATTGGCGAATGCTTTGTAAAACCAGGCGCTTTTCTAATTGTATTTGCTCTAGGGGAAAAGTGGGCGATCGCATCAACTGGGCGACTAACTTAAATAAGGGCACAAAATCCCCAGAAACTGTTTTCAGACTCATGAGAAAATAATCTGCGGCTGCATCTGCACCACAGCTTGCTCCCACCGATTCAATTTGTTCGGCAATATCTGACCAAGAAAAGTCCGGGGTTCCTTTGGTGAGTAAGGACGCGACTAAGTTAGCGATACCTGCTTTTTCTGGGGGATCGCAACTGCATCCAGAGCGCAAAAACCAACGACTCGAAACAATATCGGCGATCGCATTTTCCACCACTAACAGCACAATACCATTGCTCAGTTGCAAGCGAGAGGCTCGATTCGATTGAAGTGAAGAGAGAAGAGTAACTGTCATGTCAATTAAAAATTAAAAATCATGGGTAATGGGCGATCTCCGAGTCCCCCTATCCCCCCATTCCCCCACTCCCCGATCGCCACAACGGTTTCAACTGGGTGACAACATAGCGATCGGGGTGTAAATATTCTCCAGCTACACGCTGAATTTCTTCGGCAGTTAGAGATCGTACCCGATGGGGATAACTCACCGCTTGCCTGGCTTGAGCGACGGTATTGTAATATCCATATAATCCGGCCAATTGACTAGGGGTTTCCGTAGAGAAGGCATAATCATTACACAGTTGACGCTGGCACGATCGCAATTCAGTCTCCAAAATGGGGGTCGTGCGGAGGGTATCCAGGCGATCGCGAATCAAAAATTCTACATCGTTCAGATATTTCGGCTCTAGCCAAGCCGTAATTGTAAACAAGCTAGAATCCTGTTGCAGAGAAAAATCACTGCCAATCCCATAAGCTAAACCCTGTTCTTGTTGTAATTCTCTCACGAGACGGGAAGTCCGTCCACTGGCTAAAAGTACGGAAATTAAATCCAGAGCATAAGCGTCACTGAGGCGATTGACTCCTGGCCCTAGCCATGCCATCATTAATCTGGCTTCTTCTAAGCGAGGGTACTTGAATTCCTTTCTGCGAATCGTTTCTAGAGGAAAAATCGAAGGCGTTTTTCGGTTTTTTTTGCCATTGTCTGGGGTGAGATGGTGCGGCGATAATGCGACCCATTGCTTGTGCGATCGCCCTTTTTTCTCACTGCTCCTTTCTTTTTTAAACCCCACAAAACTTTTACTGACTAAATGAATCGCTTCAGTTTCAGTAATATCTCCGACTAACACCACAGTTATATTCTCCGGTTGGTAACACTGCTGATGAAATGACTGCATTTGTTGCGGAGTATGGTTTAAGACTTGCGCTTGCGTTCCCAGTACGGAGCGTCCATAAGGATGATCGGGATATAAATTTTCCAGCAACGAAGAAAATCCTAGCCAGTCGGGATCGTCTTGAACTTGTCTTATTTCTGACATCACCACTTCTCGTTCTTGCAAAAATTCCTCCTCCGGAATCGCCGGATGGAGTAAAATTTGGGCTAAATAGGGTAAGGTATCAGCCAGATGATGAACAGCGGTATTAATATAGAAATGAGCATAATCATAACTGGTGGCCGCATTACTGACACCACCTCGATTTTCGATGACTTGGTCAAATATCCCAGGGCCAATGCGAGCTGTTCCTTTGAACACCATATGTTCCAGGAAGTGGGCGAGTCCAGGTGCGTCTTCTGGCTCTTGCATTGCCCCTGCTTTTACCCACACATCCGCAACCACTGCGGGGGTGGCTGACATTTGCTGATGGATCAGGGTTAAGCCACTGTCTAGTTTTAGGGTGCGAGCCGGAAAATGGGGGAGTGACAATAATTGTGCCAAGGGTTTGACAGGTTAGATTATTTCCTCACGGAATATTACACGCTTTTTTGTTAGTTTTTTGTAGTTTAGAATACAAATTTGGTTCTCTCATAAATTTAGGCTATAGTCAATTAATAGAAATGCCCTTTAAATTCAGATGCGTCCATGTTGCCGCGCAGAAGATCAGCGGCCTTGAATAGAAAGGTTTCTAGCTGGGAGAGGGTAATCTTTTCGCGTTGCAATTGAACTGACTCAGGGCTTGAGCGTAGTCGTTGACTGGCCTCATTTTAGAGGATTTAAGGCCGGTTTTCTTTGTTCACTTTCCAATTGTTGAGCTAGGTAGACGGGTGTTTCCTTATGATTCTCTCGCCCCTAGACCAGGCGATCGCTATCCAGCAAGGAAGCTACAATGTACTTGCTTCTGCTGATGAGATTGATTGCACCACAGTATGCTCTAGCGATCGCAATAGCTTGGGCGATCGCCTCCCTTGTAGTGAGTAGGCGTGTTTGGCGTTGGTCAATGTGGTATCTGAGAAAAGAAACAGAACAATGGAATTAGGACAGAGAATGATTAAATATCAACCTCCCCTATATTTCAATGATGGTTTAATCCAAACCCTCGCCACAAAATACTGGTATGGAAAAACCTGGCAACGGTGGGGCGATCGCGTTCCTTGGTTAAGTCACCTGCCTCAAATTTATGCTTGGCAAGAACAGATATTTACTGGTGCTGAAGGGGTTCCCCTCTGGGGATTATGGAGTTGTCCTACCCATGTCAAAGGCACTATCATCTTCAATACAGGTCTCAATGGAATTGTCAAAAAAGCCTGGTATGCTAACTTGTTTGCCCGCAAAGCTTACAACCGCAATTTTGCAATTCTTCTGTATGATTGGCGAGGCCACGGAAAAACGGCAGAACTTTCTCCCGTTCCTTCCTCCTACGGCTGGCGAGAAGGACAAGACCAAATCCATCTGGCAGAACAACTGACAAAAATGGGTTGCCCACCCCCAGTTATTCTCGCTGGTGTCTCAATGGGAGGACAATTAGCATTATGGGGATTGAGAGCGGCAATGGAAACAAAGTGTTCCAAAATATGTGGTGCAGCCACTCTCTCAACCCACCTAGAGTCTAACCTTTCTCTGGTTCATTTACGAAAAACATCAATCGGTAGAAAGATTGAGCAGAGTTTTGTTCGCAACTTCCGCGCTGAAGGAGAAAAACGCCGAGAACTTTTTCCCCATACCTTAAAACCAGGTGCTGTAGAATGCATCACTTCAATCGATAATTATGATCGGGAAATGGTTATTGACTACTACGGCTTTAACAGCATTTTTGCATATTATCACCAAACTAGCGCTCTTTACTTTTTAGATCGGTTGGCTCTTCCTTATCTAATTATTTATTCCCAAAATGACCCTCTCTTTGAACCCAGCATATGGCCGCAGATGAAACAGCGAATGGCTCAAAATAGAAATGCTCATCTAATCCTAACAAAAAAAGGTGGGCATATCAGCCACATTAGTAAAACAAATAATTTAGAAGATCATTTTTGGGGGATGAATCGATTACTAGATTTTTGTGAAACCCTAGTTGATTGTCAAGCCTGAGTTGAATAAGAGATGAAAGCTAAAGACTTGATCAAGTTATATTCATTAGGAAGAAGAAATTTTCAGGGTGTTAATCTGGTGGGTCAATCCCTAGCCGGCCAAGGGTTACCTGATATAAATTTGAATGATGCTAATATTCGTAGTACAAATTTCAAAGGAGCAACATTAGATAATGCTCACTTTTGTAAGGTTGAGGCAGGACAATCATATAGTTGGATGATTGGTCTTACCATTTTTTCGATTACTCTAGCAGCAATAGCCACGATTGCTGCTATACAGTCAGGAATTACGATAGTGAGTACAGCCACTAATAGATTTACAGATGAGTTTACGTTGATTCCATCAGTCATTATTGTAATCTCCCTAAGTGTTTTTACAATAATGACGCTCTCTTCCGGAATACTTATAGGAGGTGTAGCAACAACTATTACAATTTCTACATTAGTCCCATTAAGTAATTTATTTCAACCAATTCTTGCAGGTACTGGTGCAGTAGCTCTTGCTGTTGCTTGGTTTTTAGTGGGCAACATAACGATGTCAGCTTCTGTAGCAATTAGTCTTCTAATCGATCAATCTAGACCCTTAAGGATACTGACTGCTGTAATGAGTTCGATATCTGGATTGATATTCAGTTTTGTTGTTTGGTCTATTGCTCAAACTGTTACAGAATCAGGGGATGGAGCGATCGCGAAAGCTCTTACAATTACGGCAACGAATCAACCATTACTAGGTCAACTATCTGCTATTCTTATATCAGGTCTAATTTTGGGACTTGGTGGCTACATTGGTCAAAAGACAATAGCTGAAGACCAGCGATTTACATTGATTAGAAGTTTGGCAGCAACAATGGCCGCATTAGGAGGTACAAATTTTAGTCAAGCCGAGTTATCAAATGCGAATTTAACAGGATCTGTACTGAGAAACTGTAATTTTAGACAAGCAAAAATCGATCGTACTTGCTGGTTAGAAGTTAAACATCTCAATACATCACTCGTCGGTTCTAGTTATTTAGACAATCCAAAAATTAGAAATTTGTTGTTGACAGGCCAAGGCAGAAGTGAAAACTTCGATCGCATGAATTTACAGGGTCTGAATCTATGCAACTTAGAACTTCATGAGGCAAGCTTTATTGGTGCAGACTTAAGTAATACATGGTTGAGATATGCTAACTTATCTGATGCCAAACTAGTCCAAGCAGACTTAGATAAAACTGACTTAACAGGTGCTTGTTTGACCGGAGCATACATTCAAGATTGGGGAATAACTGTTGACACTAAGCTAGATAATATTCAGTGTCAATATATTTATATGAGACTCCCAACACCCGATAATCGCGATTGTTTCCGTAAACCGGACAATCGAGAGGAGTATTTTAAAGATGGAGATTTTGCTGATTTCATTGCTCCGTTAGTCAGAACTTTAGATCTATATCACAACCAGCAAGTCGATCCCCGTGCCGTAGCATTTGCCTTTCAAAAGTTAATAGAAAACCATCCTGAATCGGACATTGAACTACTGGCAATGGAGAGAAAAGGAGAAGGCAAATTGCTATTAAGAGCAAAAACAAGTGAAGGGGTTGATTTCTCCAGGTTAAGCCAAGAATATTTTCGGGATTATAATTTACTCAAATCTCTACCTCATAACGATCCGAGGGTTTTAATAGACATCCCTAATGAGAGAGTTAAGAGCATCGAAAGTATGATTCAAGGAGTTTATGGAAGTTTAGAGTCAACCAACGCTGATTTGGAAAAGGCAATTATGATAATTGAATCTTCTAATGAGTTCAGCTTAAATCGATTAAGTCAATTAATCTTAGAACTTCAACAATTGATTATTAATCTAGACCTATCAGAGTCTGACCAAATAGAAGCAATAATTCAATTGAGAGAAATATTAGACTGTGCCATTTTGGGGAAAGTACATTTTGTTAGGAAAGTGAGAAAATCTGTTCAATGGTTAAGAGGGATATTTCTAGAGGTGCAATCTCAATCTGAATTATCACCTAAAGCGATCGAGATATTGGAAGATATTGATGCTTACTTTAATTTAAAATAATTACAGCTATTTATTAAATGTGTTTAGCTATATGTTCGATCGTTTTAATTTAAATTAAAGATAATATGAATTACAACTTCAGTGGTGCTAATCTCCAGGGCAAATCCTTCGGAGATCGAAAGTTAGAAGGTAGTAATTTTAGTCATGCAGACCTACGTGGTGCAAACTTCAAAAATGCAAAACTCAATGGAGCTGACTTTAGCCATGTTATTTGTGGACTGCCAAATCATTGGATTATTTTCTGGCTATTCACTTCAGTTGCGACAGCAATATTAGCAGGTCTTGTGAGTGGTTTAACAGGTACGATCGCAGCAGGCATGTTGCAACCTTACTTTATTAACTTTGAAGATTACCGTCTAATATCTGGCGTTATTGCTTGGTTAGTTTTGGTAACGTTCTCTGTGGTTACAGTATGGCGAGGATATATTCCAGGAATTCTCACATTAGCTGCTAGTGTTGTCACTGTGCTGTCCATTGTCGGTACAGCTCTGAGAATACTACCAGGGGTTGGAGCCACTGCCCTAGTTTCTGCATTAATCGTAGTTGCCAGCTTGTTGCAGGCGATCGCGACAGGACTGGCTACTGTAGTTACAGATTCCAAGTATCCTACCCATGTTATTTTAGGAACTCTGGGCTGTTTTGTTGGCTTTGGAGCCATCCAGCAACTCGTTAAATATTCATCCAATATTATAGAAAATAGCGATGATTTAGATACTGTGGTATCCGAACTTCGTCAGCAGTTTGGCGCACTGAACCTTTCTCGAGCAATAGTTGCTGCGGTCATTGAAAGTGAAAGAGAGTGGGCAATCTTACTGGCTATTCTAATATTAGTAATTCTAATTGTTTTGGGTAACTACATCAGTAGGCAAGCGGTTCGTGGATCGGAAAAATTCTCCATTGTTCGACAATTAATCTTATCAATTTCATCATTAGGCGGAACTAACTTCCAATCTAGTGACTTGACCGGTGCAAATTTCGCTAATGCATTTCTCAAAAATTCTCGGTTGAACCATGCCATAATAGCACATACCAATTGGCTGAACACTCAGGGATTAGATTTTGCTAGTGTCGGTAATAGTTACTTGAAAGAAGCCGAAATTTTACAATTGGCGGTTACTCGAAACGGTGAAGACAAGAATTTTGAAAGAATGTCTTTGAGAAGTGTTAACCTGATCGATGCTAATCTTAGAAAGGCAAATTTTATTGGTGCTGATTTGGGAGACACCTTGTTACAGGGTGCTGACCTATCTCTTGCCAAGCTCGTGCAAACTCAACTCGATCGAGCTGACTTAACAGGTGCTTGTTTGACCGGTGCTTTTATTCAAGACTGGCGTATTAGTGCTGAAACCAAGTTAGATAATATAAGATGTGAATTTATCTTTACTCGTTTACCAACTGAGGATGACCCAGATACAGGTCGTAAACCCGATAATCGTAACGAAATATTTGAACCCGGCGATTTTGCTGATTTTATCACTCCTCTCAAAGAGACTCTCGATCTTTACCATCGTCAGGATATCGATCCACGGGCAATTGCAATTTCACTAGATCGATTAATGGATAATCATCCAGAAGCAAACCTTGAAATTGTTTCAATCGAACGGCGAGGCAAAAATCAAGATCAACTTCTTATAAGAGCAAAAGTGGCAAAGGGTACTGACCGATCGCAACTTCATGCCGAATACTTTAGAGAGTACAAACGCCTTCAATCTTCCCCCGATCGGAAATTTTTATCTATGCTTGCCGATCGAGATAGTAAAGTTCAGATGCTCTTGGGAATGATAAAAACAAACTTTAAAGATTCCCAAGTGCTGGATAATAAAGTTTATGTAGGTAAACGAGTAATGCTGAAGATTGGAGCAGGCAACTTTGAGACAGGTTTTCCTCTGATCTTACAAGTTGGTGATTATGCTGCACTGCCTTCCAATGAGATGCCTGGTCAGCTTCCCCCTTCTGCGGAGTTACCTACTGCATTATTAACCTGGCAAGATACTTACCGCACCGTGGGACAAAATTTGAGGTTAGGTGGCCGGAGAAAACAAATTCCTAACACTTCATTTCAGCGAGAATTAGATGAATCTGCTCAGAGGTTATCACAAGCTATCAATGAATGGCTAAATTCAGAAGCATTTCTTCCAGTTCGAGAAAAATTACAGGCCCAGCTCCCCTATAACTATGAGATTCGAGTCTTGATTCAAACTGAAGATCCTCTGCTGCGGCAACTGCCTTGGCAGCTATGGAACTGGTTTGAAACTTATGAAAAGGCTGAAATTGCTCTGAGTACGACAGCCTACGATCTAGTTGAAAAATCTCCCAATACAAGGCATAATGTTCGAGTGTTAATTGTTCTCGGTAACTCGGAAGGTATCGATCTCGAGCGAGACCGGCAGTTACTAGAAGGCATTGAAACCGCAGAGACTGTTTGCTTAGTTGAACCTCAGCAGGCTGAATTAGAGGAAACCCTTCAAGATATCAGAGGATGGGATATTCTCTTTTTCGCCGGACACAGCGAAAGTCAAGGAGATAGAGATACGGGATGTATTTACATTAATCGAACCGACAGTTTGACGATTAAACAGTTGCAAGATGCGCTGCAAACAGGAATTAAGCAAGGTCTAAAGTTAGCCATTTTTAACTCCTGTGATGGTTTGGGTTTAGCTCAACAATTAGCCAGATTACAGATCCCGCAAATTATCGTGATGCGAGAGCCAGTACCCGATGTTGTTGCTCAGAAATTTCTGCAATACTTTATGGATACGTTTGCTCGTGGTGAGTCCCTTTATTTATCGGTTCGCCAAGCCAGAGAAAAGTTAAGGGAATTAGACAATCAATTTTTCTGTGCCAGTTGGCTACCTGTAATTTGTCAAAATCCGGCTGAAATTCCTTGGACTTGGCAGGAGCTGCGAGGTGTCGGTCAACCTAGAGTTGCAGAGCTACTGGAACAACTACAGGCTACAGTCATCGACGATCCTTCTCTGGACGATCTCGATCGCGTCGAAGCATTAGAAAAGCTGCAAATGCTGGCATCGGCAGGACAAAATCTTCAAGAGACAAAAGTTCAGAAGTTGGCCAGAAATGCAATCCGGCAATTGCGGGGGATGATGGTAGAATTATCGGAAAATAGCCCGACGTTCCTAGAATTAAACCGGATTTTACCAGAGATCGAACAGCTCTTGCAGGAAAACTTTGCTGGAGACTAGATAATAAACCTTTCAGCGATCCTGTCCTCTTGATAATTGAGACGGACTGTAAATTCTTCTCCAGGAGAGCCATAAAGTTCTAGAGGCAAGCAAATCTCATCAGCGAGAGCTACTTTTTCTAGATATTCTGATGAAGATGAGTCTCTGGGGACTTTATTGCCATTGCTGTCTAATACCACTAATTCTAACCCTTCAGGCAAGCTGGTTGGTTCTTCTCCCTCTGGTTTGACTTGTAGCAAGATGTCGATTTGATCGGATTGTGCTTGGCTCAATTTAAGAGCGACTAGAAGTACAAGGGGATAACTGCCAAGTTGGAGCGCTTTGGTTTGTGCGATCGCCGCTTCTGGGTGTTCTGGTGCAATTTGACCCAGACTCATTGCCATTTGCCAACAAGCCTCGCTATCCTCTTCTTGCCGAATTTGCTCAACTAGAGCATCTAGAATACCAGAATTTTCAGCAGTGCATTGCCCTAAATAAAAAGCAGCCAAGCGACGAATGTGTTCAGAACGATTAGCCAACAGTAACTTAAGAGCTTCTAGAGCTACTGCATTCTCAGGGTCTCGATCGATTATTTTTCCAATAACCGCCAATTTCACTCGATCTGATGCAGCTTGCTGAAGAAGTTCCTCCAAATCTGTTCGATTAGCTGGCGAATCTGGGCTGGAAGTAAGTTCGTTCAGCCGAGCTTGAGTTGGACTGCGGTAGGCAGAAGCCAGGGGAGAATAAAGATTGAGCAAAGTAACTAGAGTCCCTTGAGCCATTCTCCAACCATCCCTGAAGAGAGAACCCTTGAGCCACTGGCCAAGATTGTGAGGTTGAGAGTTGAGGTTGGGAACTTCTGGTAACAGTCCTACTTGAGCAATAGGAAAACCCAGCATCTGTTCAAGCTCGCCAGATTGCCAGAGAGCTTGCAATCTCTCATAGGCGCGATCGTCGCCTTGGAAAACCAAAGCCGTTGAATTGACATTAGAGTTAGAGTTGAGGTCAGACATAGCAGTAGCTTATTCCTTAATTTCCAGTGATTGAAAAAAACCAATACATTTTCCAGGTAATATTTCTTCTAGGAGTTTTATCGCTTGACGACGCTGTTGTGGGCTTAGGATCACTTCAGGGGGGATTTGTAACATAATATTAAGGATCTGGCGATCTTTATCTTCTAGAGACGGAGATGTTTCCTTCTCAAATCCTGCTGCTTTGAGACAAGCGATTAAGTGTTCGCCACTAGGTAATCTCTCCCGCTCTGAATCAAGATTAAGAATTTCTTTAAGCACATCACGTATAAACCTAGATGCTGTATCACTCGTGATGGTTTTAGATTTTTGATGGATCTCTTTCTGACCAAAATCTTCTGCAAGCTTTGGGTTGCGCTTGTATCTACGACGAAACGCCATTTCGTATCCAGTATATCCACAAATTAAGCAACCCAAGTATTCTTGCTCGGCTTTAGATAAAGGTTTGCCCTTAATCTTCTGCATTTGTTCGATAAGCGCATCGAGATCTAAGGTCGGTTGTGCATTCATAGCTTCTTCACAGGCAGAAAGCATAAGACTAGGTTTTGTATGAGCTTGCACTCTGATTGAACTGAAACTCAGTATACCCGTAATTATAACCTATGAAAACTGGGTTTATTTCTACAAAACACCCATGAGATATGCGTAGATAAATCAATTGGGATGTGATTGAATTGCGGTATCCAACTTAAGCTACAGCTCAGAAATACTTTGCATATCTGTAATACCAGCCTACAAAAACTAGGTTGGCTTCCAAAAAATACCAATGAGATATGAGTGGATAAACTGATTGGTATTTGATTAAATTAAAGTATCAAACTAAAGCTAAAGCTCAGAATAAATTCGGATACTCTGAGATATGAGGAATTTTCATTATGACTGACAATACTCCAAGCACAGCACGAGATTTAGGAAATTTGAGTACATCTCGACAATTCAATGACTTTGTAGGGCCAAGTGACCCGAATGACTACTATCGCTTTAACCTGGAATCAAATAGCAGTTTTGATTTAAAAATTGATGGAGGAAATTATAATCTTGGGCTATATCGAGATGCTAACAACAATGGACAGATAGATGCTGGAGAGAGGATCGTCTCTCTAGAAAATGGGTCTCTGACATCTAGTGGATTGAGGACTTCACTGAGTACTAGTAATAGTAGCATTAACGGCGTGCATACTTATCAAAAAACACTCAATCTCGGGGGAAATTTAGGAGAAGGAAATTACTATCTGCAAGTGTATTCGTCTGGTAGTAATGCATCATACCAACTTAATCTTGGTGCTGAAGCAACACAAGGTTCTGGAGGTACAACTGGAGGTACAAACAATATTCATGGAACTGCTGGTGACGATCTTCTCAATGGAACTGCTGGTGACGATACAATTTTTGGCTATGGAGGTAAAGATACAATAAATGGCAATGATGGTAATGACTCTATCAGTACTAGCAGTGGATTCAATTCTATCTCTGGTGGCAGTGGTAGTGACACAATAACTGTTAGCGGTGGTGGATTCAATTCTAT
>NZ_CEZBFX010000011.1:0-74688 GCF_982964205.1 Roseofilum sp.
GTTGAAGTGACTTTCTTCTGGTTGTCTGATTGGAGGGTTGGGGCAAAACCTTGAGTCATAATCTTAAGCTGATGAATTTCTGAGAAGTTTATGTCAAGACCATACTATCCAAATTCGGTTAATTCTGTGCTAATTTATAGGATTCAGATTTTGTCAAGTACATTCGCTACCCAATTAGATGAGCTTACCCTGAGTACATTCTCTAGCAGACTTTCTTTGAAATACGAATATAGTCAATTTATTGATAAATTAATTGAAAAAAAGAAATTGATAATAGAAAGATTTTTATCGATATAGATTAATGATTTAGGGGTAGATCGATCTACCCCTAATCCACAATTGATGATTATGCTTTCGCGGTTAAGCGGGTTAAGACTTGAGTGGAGCGATCGACAAAAGACTTCATTCCACCCGAATCAAAACCTTTTTGCGCCATCAAAGCTAAATCATAAACTTGATTGCAAATCAGATTGGCTAAGTCGGCAGAAGGAGAGGTTCCTTCGCCGGAAATAATCGTGCCTTGACTTAACCGCAACAAATCCTGAATCAAGGGATGAGCTGTATTCACTAACAGAATATGCTCCTCTGGAAACTTCGCGGTGTCTTGTTGGAACATGGCGTTCATTTCCTGCAAACGGCGCATAAATTCCGGCAATAACACCATTGCGGGTGGGTTTTGCTCGTTATTATTGCCTTTCAATGATTCAGTACGAATCTGAAGTTTGGGTTTATTGAGGGCTTTCTCGAACAGTTCTTTAATCTGTTCGCTGGCAGTGGTATTGGTTTTGGGATCAACAATTTCTTTGTCTTTGTCCTGCTCCAACAGTTGCTCATCAATTTCGGCATCCACGCGGGAGAATTTGACATCAGAATGCTCGCGCTCTAGGAAGCTGATAAAGTGAGGATCGATGAAGGAGTCCATATAGAGAACTTCTAAACCTTGATTTTGGTGAAGTTGGATATAGGTTCCTTGGTTCACTTCATCGGTGCAGTAGAAGACTCGATTTTCGTGCCGTTCTTTGTTGCGCTCTAGGTATTCTTTTAAGGTGGTATAGGTATGACCTTGAGCGTCTTTGTTGCTGGATTGAACTTCTTGCCAAGCGTCGCCTTCTTCGGCTTGCACTTGGACTTCTGGGGAACTTTCAGTGGTTTCGCCTTCCCAGGTCGTACGATAGATGACAATCTCTTCGACTTGGCCGTTAAATTTGTCGTCGTTGAGGCAGCCAAATTTAACGAATGTACCTAGGTCTTTCCAACTCTTGATGTAGTCTTCGCGGGAGTCGCGATATTGTTCTTTTAGGCGATCGCCGACTTTCTTCGCTACAAAGTCTGCTATTCTCCGAACGGTGCGATCCATCTGAAGGGCAGATCTCGACACATTTAGGGGAATATCGGGACTATCAATTACCCCTCGCATGGGAAGCAGGAACTTAGGAATAATTTCCTCGCAATGCTCGGAGACGAACACCTGATTGCAGAACAGCTTGATCTGTCCTTTGGTGACATCTACATCGGGTTTGAGTTTGGGGAAATAGAGAATCCCATTAAGCAAGAAGGGATAATCCGTTTTCAGATGAATCCAGAGTAGGGGTTCTTCTTGGAACGGATAGAGATAGCGATAAAACTCTAGATAGTCTTCATCTGTGAGATCTCGTGGAGATTTGCGCCATAGGGCATCCCGTTTATTAATTTGCTCTTCGTCGAGCTTAATGGAAACCGGCATAAAATCACAGTAGGTTTTCACCAACTGCTTAATCCGAGTGGGTTCTAAGTATTCTTCCTCTTCGTCCATGAGAGTGAGAATAATTGTGGTTCCCCGGGTGGTGCGTTCCGAATCTTCCAGTTTAAATGCTGGGGAACCATCACAAGTCCAGTGAACCGCTTGCGCTCCGTTGCGATAGGACAGAGTATCGATTTCAACTTGTTTGGCAACCATGAAGGAGGAATAAAACCCTAGACCAAAGTGGCCAATAATGCCTTCTTCTGTGGTTCCTTTATACTTTTCTAGGAATTCTTCCGCACTAGAAAAGGCAACTTGGTTAATATATTTTTTGACTTCATCAGCCGTCATGCCGATGCCGTTATCGCTAATAGAGAGGGTTTTCTTCTCTTTATCAACAGTAATTACGATTTCGGGTTCTCCGACTTCACCGGAAAAGTCATCGGTGTGAGAGACCATTTTGAGTTTGGCGATCGCATCTACTGCGTTAGAGACTAATTCCCGAAAGAAAATCTCATGGTCAGAATAGAGGGATTTTTTGATAATCGGGAAAATATTCTCAGTATGAATACTGATGGTTCCTTGTTCGAGTACAGTCGTCATTGTTGATAATAAAGGATAGCGAGAAGTTACATAAAATAGGGGGTCACTGTACAATTTTGGAAGATGAAAGCTGGTTTGCCTAGACGACTGCACCGTACCCTAGATTCGGATCTCCCTACTTTGTACTAATTTTGATGGGGTTTCTGCGAAGCTTCATCAAGTAAGGATCGTGGGATTGCATTCTCGGCTTTTGCATTGATTCAGTTTCAGCCAATGCAAAAGTCGGCTTGAATGAGGTTAGACTAGAGAGACGACACTACCAAAGCTTAATCTATGGATTTAGATGCCCAGATTCAAACTTTAATCGATCAAGCACCTCAAGATGGCCACACTCCTCAGATCATAGCGGCGATCGCTCCAGCCCTGAAACGGTTAGCCCAAGAACTGCAACACTCCCAATATTATATTTTGCAATCGGTCAGTGGGGAGTGGGTGTTTACTACCCTACGCAATAATGAACAACCGAAATTAACGAAAAAGGTGATTTACGCCTTCCCCACCCTCAAAGATGCGGCTCAATCTGCTTCGGCTAAAGAAGATCCTAACTTGATGGCTGTAGCGATCGCCATTACTGCCCTTCTATTTCAAATGGTGACGTTACCAATTGATAGTTTAGTGTTCTTTGAAACTCCAGGTAATTTGCAAGCGGGGGTAGAAGTGTTAGCTGAAGATGTGAAAAATTTAATTCAATCTTATTTGGCTCAACTCTCTTCAAGTTCCACTCCTCCCATCTCAAATATTCCTCCCAATATAGCTTGATCAAAAGATGGGTGGATGTTGTCAAATCCTCAATCTAGAATCAAGCCAATGGGATAACACGATTGACGGGCTATTGAAGGAAAGGGTGGAACCCGGTTTCCCCTATTCCCTATTCCCTGACTTGTACAAGAAGCCTAATATAAACGACGTAGCACATAGTCGGTAAGATTGATCAGGGTTTCGTAAGATTCTGTTTTCGGTAGATCCGCTAAAGATTCACGAGCCAAACGAGCATGTTTAGCTGCTAGCTCGCGGGAGAGCGGTAATCCTTGAGATTGATCAATCCAACTTAGAGCCTGTTCTAAATCTCCAGGTTCCTTAAATTCGCGCTCAATCAAGGTCTCTAAACCTGGGTGTTCTTCCAAGGCATATAATATGGGAGCTGTGAGATTGCCGTTTTTCAAATCCGAAGCTGCGGGTTTGCCCAGCGCTTCATCAGAACCGGTAAAATCGAGAATATCATCTACAATTTGAAAGGCTAACCCTAAATTACGCCCATATACATATAAGTTTTGGGCCATCTGTTCGGAGACACTGCTCAAAACACCGGCTGCTTTTGCACTATTGGCAATCAGCGATGCAGTTTTGTAATAACTTTTTTCTAAATACTCTTCCAGGGATAAACTCGTATCAAATCGTCTCAGTCCTTGTTGAATTTCTCCTTCAGCCAAATCCATAATGACTTCTGATAGCAGCTTGACGACCGCAAGATTATCTAAGTTGGCTAAATACCAGGAAGATTGGGCAAACAGGAAATCCCCAGCTAAGACAGCGATACGATTGCCAAAACTACTGTGAACTGTGGGTAGACCCCGGCGTAGATCCGATTCGTCCACCACATCATCATGGACGAGGCTAGCTGTATGGATCATTTCGGTGATTTCCGCTAAACGCCGATGGCGATCGCTAATTTCTGGGTTGGCAGTGGTTGCCCTAGAGATTAAGAGGACAATGGCGGGTCTTAAGCGCTTCCCTCCTGCTCCAAAGAGATACTCAGCGGCTGCAAACAGGATGGGATGACGCGCACTAACCAACTGTTTCAAGTTTTCCGTTAGCAGATCAACGTCTGCTTCAACTGGATGGAATAAGGAGGTCGTTGAGGTCATGAATTAAGCTGACTCTGCCGTTAGTTACGAAACTTTACATATTTATTCTAATACCATGTTGCCGTTTGTCAGGGAATTAGAATCGAGAGAGTCTCACCGAGTACCAATGGTGTGGTTCAAGAGTCCGCAACCAAGTTTATTGAGCTAATAAGGGGGCAGATCTCCGATTTTCGGATTTTTTTTCCAAATTGGGCAATATTCCCTCAGCAAGTTGAAAGTTTTGTGTTAGATTAAATAATAAGGATTTCAAATCACTCAGTAACCCAACTGGAAAACTGCAAAGTCGTACAAGTTAGGGCTGATAGACGTTAACCTCAATATAAGTCTTGTTGGTGGAAGGATACTGCTGTAGTAAGCTGTTCTCGGTTTTACTATGCCCTCTTTTAGAGTTGGGTCTCTTTCCGAGTCTGTTATATTGGGGGGCTATCAGCGCCTGAATCGGCGTTTGTATATTTTTTGGGGATGTCAGGACAGTTGTCCTTCTAGATATACCCCCTATATTTAAGAGGATAAAAAGTCCTTGGCAGAGCAGTTTAAAGCGATCAAGTGGACTGGTTTAAGTCTATCTCCAGAGTCAGACTGGCCGCTGGCTTAACTGGAGGTTACCTCAGCTTTGAAATCCTTGTGCTTGTTCCTTACTCCGCTACTTAACTGATGCCCTATGTACACTGGTTTGCCCCTCATGATTGTTGCCTTAGCTTCTATGTATCTGATGGTTGTGTATTTGCTGTTGACATTTGCCCAACGCAATGCCAAATTATCGAGATCTCGTAGCAGCGCCCGTTAAATTTAAATAAGTTCCATATCCTCACTCACTACCTAAAAGTTTCAAGACCTGATTTAGGGGAAAAGATGAAATCTATTGGTGGGTTGATGGGGAGTTGATGGTAAGGGTGGATGAACCCAATCTCTTGATTTCATCTATAGATGTGGGTACACCCACCCTTACTCATTAATCATTAAGGGAATCGGGAAAACTTTTAATTCAGATTCTCAAAAGTAATTATTATTTCCAGCAAGAATTAGATCTAAGATAGGAATCGTTATCCTTTATTCTTGATCATCATGACTTGGATGATTTGATTGACGAGAGTATCGGGTAATTCTAGAGCGCGACATAAACTACCGAGAAGGTCTTCTTCTTCGTCGCTGACTTGGCCATCGGCGAGGACTAGATCGGTGGCGATCGCAAAAGTCGTATCATACAAATCATGGGGTAGAGTGGCGATCGCTGCATCAAACAGAACGTTTCCACCATCGCGCCGCAGCGTTCCACAAAGACTGTCAAACATGCGCCGCATCACATCATCAGAATAGCTGCGGAAGAGTCTCATACGGCTAAGAGTTGTATTGAGCAGGCGAACTTCATCATCAGCTAAATAACCATCTGCGGCAACTACTAATAGCATAACGGCAGCAAAGGCTTCCGCAGGACCAAGGGTAAGTTGGCTTTTTACCGTTTCTTTGCGAAATGCATCAAATAATCCCATAGTAGTGGCTCCAAATTACTAAAATAGTGTTGATTATTTTTTGTGGCCAATTGATTTCTAGGCATTGAGTCGCTTACTAAAATAGCATGGTTTTACGCTATAAGTTTTATAGTGCTGGGTGCTGGTAATCGATCATGGGTAATGGGAAATAGGTAATGGGTAATCGATTAAGTATGTCAGTTGTGGAGTTGGGTAAGATGAGGCAAAGGTTTCTCCAGTTCCTGGTTACGGGTTCTATGATGGTTTATTTGTGGTTCTCAGGAAGTGCGATCGCTTTTGCGTCACCTTCAGTCGATCAGCTTCAACAACAACAGCAACAACTCGAACAGGATCAAAAACTGATTTCTAAGGAACAAGGGCGCTTGAAGCACTTAGAGCAAGCCGCTCAAGAACACTTGAAAGGTCTTGAAGGTACCTTAAAGCTGACGGAAAGTCAACTTAAGGGGATTGAAGATCAAATTGAAGGCACTACCCAAAACCTCGATCGCCTCAAAGGAGAACTACACAGCCAGAAACTAGAGTATCAAGACTTAGCTGAAGGCGCGATCGCCCGCTTCCAATTTCTGCAACGGCAACCGCGTCATTCGGGGTTATCCATATTACTTCAGAGTGAAACCCTCACCGACTTTCTCAGTCGTCGTCATCGGTTAACACAACTGGCACTGGCCGATCGCCAACTGCTGCTAACGGTTAAAACGATTTTGGATGAGACGCAACAACAAACCCTAGACATTGAACAAACCTATAATCAATTGTTACTAATGCGTCAACAATTGATCAATCAAAAAAGCGATTATCACACGCAAAGCCAAGTTCAAGTCCAATTAATTGAACGGTTGAATAGCGATCGACAAGCTCTAGATGCCGCCTATCTTCAATTACAAAAAGACTCTCAAAACTTAGAATCTTTAATTCGCCAGCGCCTGGAAACTTCATCCTTGTCCTTACGGAAGAAAGTGCTTAGACTCAAACCCGGAAAAATGCTTACCCCCAGTTATGGGGAATTTTCCAGTAATTTTGGCTGGCGAACTCACCCCATTTTCGGCGTGCAACGGTTTCATAATGGCCTAGATTTTGCGGCTGACTATGGCGCTCCTATCTATGCGGCTCAAAATGGGATTGTTCTATACGCTGGATGGTATGGGGGTTATGGAAATACGGTGATTCTCGATCATGGTAATGGAATTACCACGCTCTATGCCCATGCCAGTGAGGTATACGTACGGGAAGGACAGACGGTTCGTCAAGGGGATGTAGTTGCCGCGATTGGATCGACTGGACTGTCCACTGGCCCCCATTTACACTTTGAAGTGCGGGAGAATGGCACTCCCGTCGATCCGATGAATTATCTGACTTAAACTCGCTCTTAATCCCACCAAAAGGTGATGCGATCGAAGAGATTGCGACTCGAAGCAAACATATAGAATCCCAGCCAGGAACTGATTTTGCACCGCTTCCACATCTAAATCTTTGTGTTTATTCGTCCTGACATTGATGTAAAATCCACCCTCAAGATCGCCAAACTCAATCGGTTTATCGCCGCAGATGTCTGCTAATTCTTGCACTGCTTCCGCATAGGCAGGATTGCGCCCGCGCTCGGAAAAATCAGGATAGTCATACTCCACATCAGCGCGAGGATTTTCTTCTTCTTCCAATTCTTTAGCGCGATCGCCCACTTGTTCGCGTAATAGCTTTAAGATATCAGAGCGACCCAATTGTAGTAAGTCAAGGCATGAATTAGAGCAGTGCTGTCGCCATTCCTAGCATTCACATCCATCCCTTTACTTAACAATAGCTGCCAACAAAGCCTCGTCCTAGTATAGATAGTACCTCACTTTTTGTGTTAAGTAATACATCCGGCGGTTTGCGATCTAATGAGATACAGTAAGAACAATCCCCCTAAATCCCCCCTTAGAAAAGGGGATTAGGGGGATCGAAATGTGCCTCATAAAGCGCAAACACTGCTGTCTCACTTAGCGATCGACCGATCCCATAATGATATCGATACTACCGAGAATCGCCATAATATCGGCCACTTTCATGCCGCGCAACAAATGGGGCAGAATTGGCAAATTATTAAAATCAGCCGCCCGAATTTTAAAGCGCCAAGGAAACATATCATCACATCCCTGAATAAATACGCCTAATTCTCCTTTTCCAGACTCTAGGCGAACATAATGTTCTCCAGAGGGAATTTTGAATGTTGGCGCTACTTTTTTACCCAAAAATTGATAATCAAAGCCACTCCACTCCGATTTTGGCCCGGCTGCCATGCGTTTGGCTTCGAGGTTCTCGTAGGGGCCACCGGGTAGTCCTTTTAAGGCTTGGCGAAGGATCTTAAGCGATTCTCGCATTTCCCGAATCCGCACCAGATAACGGGCAAAGCAGTCACCAGCCGTTTCCCATTGGACTTCCCAATCGAAGTCATCGTAGCATTCGTAGTGGTCTACTTTGCGTAAATCCCACTTCACCCCCGAACCCCGTAACATGGGTCCCGAAAGTCCCCAATTGATGGCTTCTTCCCGGGAAATAGTACCAATTCCTTCAATCCGACGGCGGAAAATGGGGTTATTGGTAATCAGCTTTTCATATTCATCCACTTTGGGGTCAAAGTAGTCGCAAAAGTCGATACATTTATCGACCCAACCGTAGGGTAAGTCGGCTGCTACACCGCCCATGCGAAAATAGTTATTGTTAATGAGGCGTTGGCCTGTGGCTGCTTCCCAGAGGTCATAAATGAGTTCTCGCTCCCGAAAGATGTAGAAAAAGGGCGTTTGAGCGCCAACATCAGCGAGGAAGGGGCCAAGCCACAGAAGGTGGTTGGCAATACGGTTGAGTTCGAGCATAATGACCCGAATATAGCTGGCGCGTTTGGGGACTTCTATCCCTGCCAATTGTTCGGGAGCGTTGACTGTAATGGCTTCATTAAACATCCCTGCTGCATAATCCCAACGGCTAACATAGGGGACAAACATGATGTTGGTGCGGTTTTCGGCGATTTTTTCCATACCTCGATGGAGATAACCGATGACTGGTTCGCAGTCAATCACGTCTTCTCCGTCGAGGGTGACGATTAACCGCAAAACTCCGTGCATGGAGGGATGATGCGGCCCCATGTTGATAACCATTGGGTCGGTTTTGGTCTCAATCCTGGTCATAGGCCTTGGTCTTAGAGGTATGGTTTGGTTACATCTTTTTAATTCTATGATGAAGTCGCGAAAGAAGAAGATTACGGTTTATTTGACAACCGAGAATGAGGAGTTTCTGGATGAGTATCGCCAAAGTCAGGGCAAGATCCAGTATAGTCGGGCTGTCAATGAGATTTTGGGAGAGTTTTTTGAGCAGCAGGATGAAGATGAGGTGGAAGAGCGGTTGGGTGAGGTGGAGGAGCGGTTAGGTGAGTTGGAGGAGGAATTTTCGGAACTGAGGCACTCTCCAGATTACAGGGAGCAGATCGAGCAGTTGCGATCGCAAATCACTCAATTAACCGAGCGATGCGATCGCCTCATCGCCATCAATGACCAGCAAAAACAGGCCCTCTCCCAAGCTCAACATCGGGAGCGTCAATTTTGCCAACAGTTATCCCAAACCATTCAAACGGTTCAAACCCAGGGGACACCCTCCTCGGATTCGGCAAATCATTCTCAAAATACGACTGAACCAGACCATGAAGCGTTTGATATTTTAGATGCGGAACTGGTCGATAACTCGGCAGAGGATCTCTTATTCAAATTATCCCAAGAGTTAGGCTTAATTTAAACAACTGAGAGTGTAAAGAGTTCATAGATTTTTTGCTCTTATCCTGATTTAGAAGTATAATTTAAGAGTCAGTTTGCGATTAAGGTACTCAATCAGGCTGAGTCGCTCAAAGAACAACTCAAATGTAAGCCTTCGGGGATTAATTTAGGGTTAAGTGCAACTCCTTTGCTATATTATGTCATCAAAATTTATTAATGCTCAAGAGAAGATTGCTATCCTTGAGTCCCAAAACCAAGATCTACACGCAGCCTTAGCCAGAGTAAACCAACATTGGCAAGACACGGTTAAGGAACTGCAAAAGGTTAAAGCGGACTTAGAGCGTTTACAAGGCTATCACTCTGAAGCAGAAAAATTTTTACACTTAGCAATTAACCATATTCCGGAAGCAATTTTCTGGAAAGATTGTTCCTGTGTCTTTTTGGGATGTAACCAATATTTTGCCGAATTTGCTAGTTTAAATTCTTCCTCAGAGCTGATTGGAAAAACGGATTATGATTTGCCTTGGAAACCAGAAGAAACAGAAAAATATCAGAGCGACGATCGCCGGATTATGGACTCCGATACCCCAGAATTGAAAATTATCGAATCGATTCAACACCAGGATGGCAGCCATCATTGGGTAGAAACGAATAAAATTCCTTTGCACGATCAATCGGGAGAAGTCGTTGGTATTTTGGGTACATTTATTGATGTCACGGATCGCGTAATTGCCGAGCAACAGTTACAAAAGCTGAATCAAGAGCTGGAAGAGCAAGTCAACGATCGTACGCAAAAATTACAGGCGACTCAAGCCCGATTACAACGGTTAATCGATAATCTCCCTGGATTAATTTTCCAATTTCGGATCGAAGCGGATGGCACTCGTTCCTTCCCTTATGTTTCCGAAGGCAGTCGAGATCTTTATGGAATCGATCCTGAGAACTTTATTGCCTGTTTTAATTCCGTTCATCCCACGGATCTGCCCTCCCTACAACAAGCAATAGAAGAATCACGAACTTCCCTGAGAAGATTTCAACATGAACATCGAATTATTACTGACGAATCCATCCTGAAATGGGTACAAGTTATTGCTCGACCCGAAAGACAAACTGACGGTGCAGTGGTCTGGGATGGGATGAGTATTGAAATTAGCGATCGCAAACGACAAGAACAGGCCTTGCACTCTATTGTAGAAGGAACCGCCTCGCAAACGGGAGAAGCTTTTTTCCAATCCTGCGTTAAATGTATCGCCATAGCTCTAGACGTTTCTTATGCGTTTATTGCTGAAGTGACCTCCCAAGACGGTGAACCCTTAGCCAAGGTACTAGCCGGTTGGGAAGGCTCAGAATTCAGTCAAAAGAGTCAGTATAATCTCATAGATACTCCTTGTAATAAAATAGTCCAAAATAAGACGTTTTGTTGTTATCTACAGGATCTTCAGTTCCAATTTCCTAAGGATCAATACTTGGTGGATATTGGAGCAGAAAGCTATGTTGGGATGCCTATTTTAAATGCCCAAGAAGAATTGTTGGGATTTATTGCAGTTTTGGATACTAAACCTATGGAAAAAGATCTAGATCTGCAATCTTCCATTTTAGAAGTTTTTGCAGCACGAGCGGGAGCAGAAATAGAACGAATCCGAGCTGAAAGAGCGCTACGTCAGAAAGACACTTTATTACAAATGACCCTAGAAGCTGGAAAAATGGGCTGTTGGAGTTGGAATCGGTACACAAATGATGTGATGTGGTCTGATGGTGTAGAAGGAATTTTGGGGTTACCTTCAGGCTCATTTCAAGGCAGATTTGAAAATTATGTTGCCTTGATTCACCCACAGGATCGCGATCGAGTTTTGCATGTCATTGAACAAACGTTGGAGAAAGAGGAAGAATTTAGTATTGAACACCGTATTGTTGTCTCAGAGCGTAAAATTCAATGGTTGCGGTTAATGGGAGAGATTTGGCGAAACGATCGCGGAGAGGCCATCGGATTACTCGGATCGGTACTCAATGATACTCGTCGAAAAATGTCGGAGATTGCTCTGACTCAATCAGCGCAACGGATTGAAAAACAGGCCGAGCGATCGGAATTACTCAATCAAATTGCCCATCAAATTCGTACCTCCCTAGATCTCGATCGGATTCTGCATACAACTGTATATGAAATTCAACAGTTTTTAGAAGTAGATCGGACTCATTTTGCATCGTATGTAGAACAAGAGGATCAAGCCTATTGGGATATCATTACTGAAGTCACTATTGAAGGCTTACCTAGTTTTGTGGGGAAACATCCTGCGGCTAATTTTGGCCCTCTGTCACACCTTCTATTAAGTCAAGAAATTATCAAGATTGATGACGTTTCTACGGTTGAAGATCTGGCTATCCGAGACGAGTTAATGGTGTTAGGGAATCAGTCTATGCTGGTGCTGCCTATTGCTACAGAATGCGATCGCTTTGGGATTATTGCCTGTATTCAGAGTCAACAGGTGCGTCCTTGGCAAGATGATGAAGTTGATTTTCTCAAAGCTGTGGTTGCTCAAGTGGCGATCGCTCTTCAGCAAGCCGATCTACTTTCCCAAAGTCAAGCTCGCGCTCAAGAACTCGAAAGGCTTTTAGAGCAACTGAAATTGACGCAAGCTCAGTTAATCCAAAGTGAAAAAATGTCTAGTTTAGGACAAATGGTGGCAGGAGTTGCCCACGAAATCAATAATCCGGTGAATTTTATTCATGGCAATATTTCCCACGCACGAGACTATAGCCAGGATTTAATGAATTTGGTGAGCCTCTATCAACGTTACTACCCCCAGCCCCATCCAGAGATTGCAGCAGAAATAGAAGCGATTGATTTAGATTTTATTCAAGAAGATTGTCAGAAAATTTTCCATTCTATGCAAGTCGGAACTAATCGCATTCGGGAAATTGTCCAATCTTTACGCACTTTTTCCCGTTTGGATGAATCGGAACTGAAAGCGGTTGATTTGCATGAAGGTATTGAGAGCACTCTCAGTATTTTAAATCCTCGTTTACGGGCGATCGGTTCGCGGCCAGAAATTGAGGTGATTAAGGATTATGGTCAATTGCCTTTGGTCGAATGTTATGCCAGACAACTGAATCAGGTATTTATGAATATTTTGACTAATGCGATCGATGCGTTAGAAGAGAAATCACGCACTCTGAAATCAGAAGATCCGCCTGGGATTACGATTGCGATTGAAACTAGAGTGGCTGGTGAAAATGTTATGATTCGGATTACGGATAACGGATTGGGCATGAATGCGGAAACTAAAGCTAGGCTTTTCGATCCTTTTTATACCACAAAATCCGTGGGTCAAGGCACAGGTTTAGGACTATCAATTAGCTACCAAATTATTACGGAAAAGCATCGAGGTTTTCTCTCTTGTGTCTCGTCTGCTGGGGAAACGACGTTTATAATTGAAATCCCGATTCGGTATCCTAAAGAATAGGGAATAGGGAATCAGAAAAATCCAGTTTTGTCCTTTCCTGGAACTGTCCATAAATAAAATCATCCCATTTGCTTAACCTCATAATTTGTTATATTGAGGGTATTATTTGAACTCTTATTGCCGAATGATAAGTCTTGATTCAAAAAATTATGCAGAAGTGACATTGGTCTATAGTGGTGGCCGGACAATGGTCTATCGCGGAGTAAGAGTGAGCGATCGCCGACCGGTCATTGTCAAAGTCCTACGTAATCAGCACCCTACCTTCAATGAACTGGTAAAATTTCGCAACCAGTATGCGATCGCCTCTCATCTAGAACATCCTGGAATTGTCCAACCCCTTGCCCTGGAACGTTGCAATCTCGGCTATGCCCTAGTGATGCCAGATGAGGGCGCAATCAGCCTTGGAAAGTATTGGCAGCACTCTCATCACAGTTTATCCGAGTTTCTAATCCTTGCCATTCAATTAGCCGATACGCTGGATTATTTGAACCAACAACGAATTATCCACAAAGACATTAAACCGAGCAATATCCTGATTCATCCCCAAACTCACCACGTTCAACTGATTGACTTCAGTATTGCCAGTTTGCTGCCCAAAGAGCAACAACAATTGATGAATCCCCATGTCCTTGAAGGAACTCTAGCTTATATTTCTCCAGAACAAACAGGACGTATGAACCGGGGAATTGACTATCGGAGTGATTTTTATTCTCTGGGGGTGACCTTTTTTGAATTACTCACAGGAGAATTACCCTTCAAAAGTGACGATCCCATGGAATTAGTGCATTGTCATCTGGCGAAAATGCCTGCGGAATTAGGGAGTCGGGAAACTATTCCTCAAGTGCTGTCGGATATTGTCTTGAAGTTGATGGCTAAGAATGCAGAAGACCGTTATCAAAGTGCCTTGGGATTAAAGTATGATTTAGAACAGTGTTTGCAGGAGTGGCAGGCTACTGGCGAGATTGCCGGATTTGCGATCGGACAACGGGATGTGTGCGATCGTTTCCTGATTCCTGAAAAGCTCTACGGACGAGAGCAAGAAGTACAAATTCTTTTAGAGTCCTTTGAGCGAGTCAGCTTTGGAGAAACAGAAATGATGCTCGTTGCTGGGTTTTCTGGGATTGGGAAAACCGCAGTCATTAACGAAATCCATAAACCCATTGTCCGACAGCGAGGTTATTTTATTCAAGGAAAGTTTGACCAATTTAATCGTAATATTCCCTTCTCTGCTTTGGTGCAAGCATTCCAAGAGTTGATCGAACAATTGTTAGGGGATTCCGATGTAGAATTAGCCACCTGGAAAGCAAAAATCCTACAAGCGGTGGGAGAGAATGGGCAAGTAATCGTTGATATCATACCAGAACTCGAACAGATTATCGGCCAACAAACCCCAGTCCAAGAACTTTCTGGGAGTGCTGCCCAGAACCGATTTAATTTACTCTTTAGCCAGTTTATTGGTGTCTTCACAACCCAAGAGCATCCACTGGTCATATTTTTGGATGATTTACAGTGGGCAGATTATGCTTCTTTGAATCTCTTAAAGTTGCTGATGGGTGATTCAGAAGCGGGATATTTATTGCTTCTTGGAGCCTATCGAGATAATGAAGTTTTCCCTGCCCATCCCCTGATGTTAACCTTGGAGGAAATTAAGAAACAGGGGATAACGCCCTATACCTTAACTCTGAATCCATTAGGTAAGCCAGAAATTGCCTATTTAGTGGCTGATACGTTGCGATGTTCTGCTGAAGTTGCTTCACCTTTGGCCGATTTTATCTATCAAAAAACCAAGGGAAATCCTTTCTTTACAACACAGTTTTTGAAGGGGTTACATGACGATGGTTCGATTGAATTTAATGTCAATGTGGGGTCTTGGCAATGTGATATGTCAAAAGTGCGTCAGCTTACGCTTACCGATGATGTCGTGGGATTCATGATGGGTCGATTACAAAAATTATCACCTACAACCCAAGAAATGATTAAAATAGCAGCGTGTATTGGCAATAAATTTAATCTCAAAACTTTAGCGCTGGCGGGTCAAAAGACTCCAGAAGAAACAGCCGTCCATTTATGGTCATCCTTAGCTGAAGGTTTTATTTTACCCGAAAGTGATGTCTATAAATTTTATTTGCACAATTCTCTACCTCAATCTACAATTCATGCTTCAAATCCCTGTTATCGATTTCTCCACGACCGAGTTCAACAAGCTGCCTATAGTTTAATTGAAGAAGACCAAAGGAAACAAACTCATTTAGAAATTGGTTGCCGGCTTTGGGAACATCTAGATACAGATGTCGAGAATGTTTTTGAAATTGTTGATCATCTCAATAGGGCAGAGGAACTGATCGGCGATCGCGCCCAGAGAGATGAAATTGCCCAACTCAATTTGCTAGCTGCTCAAAAAGCTAAAAGTACAACCGCTTACGCCGCAGCTAGAGAATATGCCAATGCGGGGCGATCGTTCTTAGGAGAAAATAGTTGGTCAACTCAGTACGATCTCACTCTAGCTCTGTATATTGCCACCCTAGAGTCCGAATTTTTAAGTACAAACTTTGAAGGCATTGAACGTCTCGCTGAAATTGTTCTTCAACGAGCGAAAACTCTTCTCGATCGAGTTGAAGTATATAACATTTTAATTCAGGCTGATATCAGTCAAAATAAGATGCAGAATGTGATAGATTCTGGTCTAAAAGTTTTGGAGATGTTGGAAATCACGTTATCGGACGACCCTCGCGATCAAATCAACAATTTACAACAACTCATCGATCTACCCGAAATGACAGATCCTTACAAGTTAGCGGCAATGGATCTGTTGACTAATATTATTACAACCGCTTGGATGGTCAATCCCGAATTATTGAAACAAATTACGTTTACAATGGTCGATCTGTCTCTAACATACGGCAACTGTTCCTCTTCAATTGTTGGTTATGGTTGGTATAGTATGTTGTTATGTGAAGGGTTCGGCGATCTTGAGCTTGGATATCAGTTGGGTGAACTGTCTGTTCAGTTAATGGAACGATTCAATACTTCAGAGATTAAATCTCAAGTGCTAAATATTGTTGCTGGAGGATCTAGGCTCTGGAAACAACATCCCAAACAATGTATAGAATTAGAGCTAGAAGGGATCAAACATGGATTAGAATCTGGTGATTTTGAATGCGCGAGTTATGCGGCAGCAGAATATTGCCATTTTCTGTTTCTGATGGGTGAAAATCTAGGTTTCGTCAGCAGTGAATTCCAAAAATATAAAGAGATGATTGAACGGCTGAAGCAAGATTATCATCTAGATTACATCGCTACTTGGCAACAAACAATCCAGAATTTACAGGGAAATTTAGAAAATCCGACGCAGCTTTTTAGGGATAATTCACAGGGGGAGTTGCAAAGAGTACACAAACTTATAGACGAAAATCAACCGGTACTGGTCTACCATTATCATCTCCTTAAAATGATGTTGTCTTATTTATTTAAGGATTATTTGAATGCTGTAGAGAATGCTATTTTAATCATTCCAGAAACAAAAGAGAATGGCAATAATCTGTTTTCCATCCCGGCAATCTTTTATTCATCTTTAGCTTTACTGGCTGGGGTTCGAGAAAGTGGATTAGTTGAGACAGAACACTATTTGGGAAACGTGGAACAGAATTTGCTTCAGATGGAGTACTGGGCAAAATTTTCTCCTCTGAATTATCAGCATCAATGCGATCTAATTCAAGCTGAACAAGCACGAAACTTGGGTCAAAAGTGGGAAGCTGTGGAGTTTTATAAACGAGCGAGAGTGGGTGCAAAGGAAGGTGAATATCTGCACCATGAGGCGATCGCCTGTGAGTTAACGGCAGAGTTTTATTTTGAACAAGAGATGCCCGAAGTTGCCGAAGTTTATCTCATTGATGCTTACTATGCTTATGCACACTGGGGCGCTCAAGCCAAAGTCGCAGACTTGGAACAACGGTATTCCCAAGTACTTGCTCCTATTCTGAATTCAGAAATAAGGTGTACTAAAGAGAACTTTGATTCCTCTAGGTCTACCTCTCTTCATCTGACTTCAACCAGTTCAGGGGCAAATATCTTTCTGGATTTTTCTTCAGCGATCAAAACCTCTCAAGCCCTATCTGGAGAAATAAATCTAGAACAATTACTGGCAAAATTGATACAATCGCTAATCGAAAATGCTGGAGCAACTAAAGGAGCTTTGCTGTTGCCGAAACAGGAGAGTTTATGGATTGAAGCGATCGCCGACTACATAGACGATGCATCCAACATACAAATTCGTTCTTTGGCGCGCTCTCTCCCCCTAGCTTCGACTCAAGAACTCCCCCTAACTATCATCAATCGAGTTTGGCGCACTCGTGAAACTCTAGTCCTGAATCATTCGATCGAGGAATCCCGATTTTCCTCTGACGAGTACTTAAGCCAATCTTTACCGAAGAGTATACTGTGTCTGGCATTGCAGAATCAGGGAAAACTGATCGCCATTCTTTATTTAGAAAATAAACTCACAACCGGCACCTTTACTAGCGATCGCCTAGAAATTCTCAAACTGATCGGCACTCAAGCCACTATTTCCCTAGAAAATGCGCGACTTTACCAACAGTTAGAAGACTACAGTCACAACTTGGAAGAGAAAGTTGAACAGAGAACCCAAGAATTACAAGAAAATAACCAACAATTAGAACAAACCCTCCAACAATTGCAGCAGACTCAAGCGCAATTAATTCAAACCGAAAAAATGTCTTCTTTAGGACAAATGGTAGCGGGAATTGCCCATGAAATCAATAATCCCATCAACTTTATTTTCGGCAATATCATGTATGCTCGCCAATATGTGCAAGATTTGCTCGATCTAGTTAGCCTTTATGAGCAACACTCCTCGGAAGTCGATGCAGCGATCGCCCAAAAACTAGAAGAAATAGAGTTAGATTATTTACGCTTAGATATAGAGAGTCTGTTTAATTCCATGCAAGCGGGTAGCGATCGCATTCATAAAATCATTCAAGGGTTACGGAACTTTGCCCGACTCGATCAATCCAAATATAAAAAAGTCGATATTCATGAAGGATTAGAAAATACTTTACTGATCTTAAACCATCGTCTCAAAGCTCAACACAATCGTCCAGAAATTAAGATCCTGAAAAACTATAGTTCACTGCCTCTTATCCACTGCTCGGCAAGTCAACTGAATCAAGTATTTTTGAACCTTCTTACCAATGCGATTGATGCTTTAGAAAAAAATCCACTCGATCGATATCCTACCATTCATATTACGACCACTATACTTGATGCCCAAAGGGTACAAATTTCTATCCAGGACAATGGTTCCGGCATGAGCAAAACCAATCTCCAAAAAGCTTTTGATCCCTTTTTTACAACGAAACCAGTAGGTCAAGGAACAGGACTGGGGTTATCAACCAGTTACCAAATTATTACCCAACAACATAGAGGACAGTTACGATGCGTTTCTCAGCCGAGAGAGGGAACAGAGTTGATTATCGAAATTCCCATTTAAATCGGTCAAGCTTAATATTAGGCTAATCTCACCTCTGCTCGTGACTCAAAAGTCTATTAATCGGTGTTAATCGAAGCTATAATTTGTTCAGCTATTGCATCTAAAATAGGCATCACTGATAAGCGGTTTCCCCGTTTAACCACCAATAGCTCTTCTGGGGAAAAGCTCTGTTTTAATTCTGTAATTGAAATCAAGCGGGGAAATTTTTGTATAAATTCGATGTCCACAGTTTGCCAGCGAGGAGCTTCTCGTGTTGCTTTCGGATCGTAATGTTTATCCTGGGGATTAAATTGGGTGGGATCGACAACATTCTCGGTAATCACTTTTGCTAATCCCACAATGCCTGGAGGTTTGGCATTGGAGTGATAAATAAATACCCGATCGCCGACTTTCATTTGTCGTAAGACGTTTCTGGCTTGATAGTTGCGTACCCCATCCCAAACCGTGGTGCGATCGCGCTCCAAATCCGTAATACTATAATCTGTCGGTTCTGATTTTAACAACCAATATGGCATAAATAATGGCACAGTTCACTAAATGTAGCGCTAGTTTATCATGGTCAAGGGGCGATCGCCTATAGTCGATTCGATTAAGATTGATACAATCATGATGGGTCTATTGTAGGATATTGTCATACTTTTTTAAGATGATTCATCAGTCAATCTGATTCTTAATGGGCAAGTAGATAGTAAACGTAGTTTTTTGTTGGGGAATGGAGTGGCATTCAAGAAGTCCATCATGGCGTTGGATAATTTGGTGGGCGATCGCCAATCCTAATCCTGTGCCTTTTCCCGCTGGTTTGGTGGTAAATTGATAGTCAAAAATTTGACTTTGTATATCTTCAGGGATGCCTAACCCGTTATCGGTAACCCGAATTTGGATGAGGGAGCGATCGCTGATAAATTCGGTTGCAATAGTAATGGTATAGGATTCCTCTGAAGAACGACCCCCATTTTTCTCGCACCGCTCATCTAAAGCATCAATACTGTTGGCTAACAGATTCATAAATACTTGATTGAGTTGTTCGGGATAACAGAGGATTTGGGGTAACTCTTGATACTCTTTTCTGATTTCAATGGCTCCTCGATTCCCATTGTTTTTGAGGCGGTGTTTGAGGATAAGTAGAGTACTTTCGAGTCCATCGTGAAGATCGGATTCTACTGGCTTATCATTATTTTTTCTGGAAAACTTGCGTAAGGAAATACTAAGTTGTTGGATGCGATCGCTACCTATCTTAATTGAATTGAGAATATTGGGTAAATCTTCTAACACATACTCTAAATCAATCGTCTCCGAGTGATCGATAATAGCTTCCGTCGGCTGGGGATATTCCTGCTGATAGAGTTGCAAATGCTCCATTAAACTCTGTACTCCTTCTTGGGCAAATGCCAGATTATTCGTAATAAATCCCAAGGGATTATTAATTTCATGGGCAATTCCGGCAATGAGTTGACCCAAAGTTGCCATTTTCTCACTTTGAACTAACTGAATTTGAGTCTCTTGTAACGTTTCAAAAGCACCCAATAAAGCCGCCGTTCGAGCTTCCACTTTCTGTTCTAACTTAAAGGTTAGTTCTCGAATAGTTAATTGACTTCTAACTCGTGCTAATACCTCTTCACACTGAAACGGCTTACTAATATAATCTACACCCCCGACTTGAAAGGCCTTGACCTTATCAATCACATCATCTAAGGCACTAATAAAAACCACTGGAATTTCCGCAGTCTCTGGATTAAGTTTTAAGCGTTCGCAAACCGTATACCCATCTAAATCGGGCATTTTAATATCGAGAATGACTAAATCGGGAGGATCGGCCTGGCAAGAATTTAAGGCCATTTCTCCATTGAGAGCTTTACGCACTTTATACCCTTGTTCGGCTAACATCGTAGAGAGTAAGCGAATATTATCCGGGGTATCATCGACAATTAAAAGATTTTTTGAATCTATATTATTGTTCACCATAAGACTGGGTATGACAGGACAACTGTTGACAGTTTTTAGACAGTTAAATCGTTATCGATAGACAGAATTCCTGCCTTGTTGTTTGGCATGATAGAGTGCTTTATCAGCACTGGAAATCAAGTCTTCTGGAGATAAATCGGAATCTGGAAACCGACAAGCGATCCCCAAACTAACCGTAACATATGAACTCACGATCGATTGACTATGGGGAATTTTGAGGGCTTTCACTTGTACACGAATGAGTTCGGCCACTTGTAAGGCATAATCTGACGAGGCATTGGGTAAAATTATGGCAAATTCTTCTCCCCCATATCGGGCAACTAAAGAGCCAGAATAGGTGACAACTTGTTTCATCGCTTGAGCCACCTTTTGTAGAGATTGATCGCCTTTTAGATGGCCATAGGTATCATTATAAAGTTTGAAATAATCGACATCAGCCAAAATCAACGATAGGGCTTGGGGATATCCTCCAGTATAGAAAGGTAGAGAAAATAACCGTTTCCATTCTTGTTTGAGATAATCATTAAAATGGCGACGGTTACTGAGTTGGGTGAGTTCATCTACGGTCACTAGCCGTTCTAAATTTTGTTGCGTTTGTTGTCGTTGGTTGACCTCTTGTTTCAGTTGTTCGAGTTCTTCTTTGAGTTTGTTCTGTTGATAGCAGAGGCTAAGTTGATGCTCTACCCGAGCTAAGACTTCTTCGACTTGGAAGGGTTTGGTAATGTAGTCTAGTCCGCCAGATTTGAAGGCCTGCAATTTATGGTTGGCTTCATCTAAGGCACTCAAGAAAATAATGGGGATTTGGGCGGTCATGGAGGAAGATTTGAGGACATCACAAACTTGATAGCCATTCATGCCAGGCATATTAATATCGAGTAAGATTAAATCCGGAGGCTGGGCGGTGCAGGAGGCGATCGCCATTTCTCCATTGATGGCTTTTCGTACTTTATACCCCTGCTGTGTCAGCATTTTGGAGAGCAAACGCAAATTATCGGGCAGATCGTCCACAATTAAGATATTGCGCCCCATGAGTTCCGGTTCTGCGATCATGGTCTTACCTTTTCAATTAACGACACCACACAGTCAAAGCGAAAATTATGGGCCCATTCTGATAATTGCTGGGATAGAGGACTTAAGGATTCGGGAATTTGGTCAATGAGTAAGACCATTTCATCGTCAAATCCTTTAATAGCAGTTTGATAGAGTTCTTCGATCCACTCTGGTGTCATTTCTGCGAGATAGTCTTCTAAAGGACGTGCTAGAGGTCGATCGGCTTCTGAGGGTGAATTGTCGTTCTCTTGATAAAGATACTCAATTCCCAGATGTTGGGCAATTTTTTCTAAGAGAATGTTTTCTCGGAAGGGTTTACGCAAGAATTCATCACATCCAGCACTGAGGACTAAATTGCGTTCTTCTTCAAAGGCGCTGGCTGTGAGGGCAAAAATGAGGGTACTGCGACCTTTGGAAGTACTTTTAATCTGTCGGGTGGCTTCGTAACCGTCCATGACTGGCATTTGCATATCCATGAGAATCAAATGGGGGTACCATCGTTTCCAGATGGCGATCGCCTCTTGCCCATTAGAAGCCATCTCCACCTCAAAGCCTAAATTGCCCAACAGTTGCAGCAGTAGCATCCGACTTTCTTGGCGATCGTCTACAGCTAAGATCCGTTTGGTGGGTTGCCCAGGAGCTAATCCCTTCACCTTACGAGTGGGAACAGAGGACTCAATCTCACTTGAATCTATTAATTTGACTTGGATGGAAAAGGTAAAGGTCGATCCGCGATCCACTTCGGAAGTCACGGTCAAATCTCCCCCCATCAACTGCACAAACTGACGACTAATGGGCAATCCTAATCCAGTCCCCTGTTGGGATTTACGCCCGGTTTCCGTTTGCCCAAAGGGTTCAAATAGTTGATGCAACTCTTCTGGGGCAATTCCTGGTCCTGTATCTTCGACTCGAAACTCAATAGTTGTCTCTTCCTGATTTTCTACTGTTGATTGTCCATTTACCCGCAGGGCAACCCCCCCATCTTGGGTAAATTTAATCGCGTTCCCCAGTAAATTAATTAAAACTTGGCGCAATTTTCCTTCATCTGCACCAATAAATTGGGGCACATAGGAGTCCCGTTCAAAGAGGAGGTGCAAGCCTTTTGACGTGGCTTTAAGCTGAAGCATTTCTTCAATACTTTTGAGCAGGCGATAGAGATCGAAGTTACTGGGATTGAGGGTCACTCGACCTGCTTCTATTTTGGACATTTCCAAAATATCATTAATCAACTCTAGAAGATGTTCTCCCGATCGCCCAATAATCTCTAAATTTTCTTGGTGTTCTCGTTTGAGTGAAGGGTCTCGACTCATGATTTGGGTAAAACCAAGAATCGCATTTAAAGGGGTGCGCAGTTCATGGCTCATATTAGCTAAAAACTCACTTTTGGCTTGATTCGCCTGTTCTGCTGTTTCTTTGGATTTGGCTAGGGCTTCTTCTGCGTGTTTGCGTTGGGTAATATCATTGGTGACCGACAGTAAACAATCTTCTCCTCTGAGTTTAATGATATCGGCAGAAAGTAAGGTAATGCGGCGCTCTCCGGATTTGGTACAAAATTCAAATTCATAATCGCGGATAAAGCCCTGACTCACTAGGGTTTCAAAGAGGTTGACTCTCTGTTCCATTTTTGTCCAGAGTTCCAATTCTACGGCGGTGCGCCCAATGACTTCTTCGTTGGTATATCCGGTGGTTCTTAGGAAGGCATCATTGACTTCTAGGTGTCGCCCATCTTTCATGGAGGTGATGGTAATGGGGTGTGGGGTACACTGAAAGACAATGGAAAATTTATCTTCGGATGCTCGCTTATCGGTTTCGGCGAGGGTGCGATCGCTAATTTCTTGCTCTAGTTGCTTTGTTTTGGTTTCCAGCTCTTGGGTTCTAGATTTAACTTGAGCCTCTAACGTTTGATTTAAGTGTTTGAGTTGGGTTGATAAAACAGTGAGTTCTTGGCGTTTGTTTTCTAAGTCTTGAATTTCTTGATCGGAACGTAGGTTTTTTAATAAACAGATCCCTAACGTTTGTTGATTGAGCTGATCTTTCTGCTGATAATCATTAATCTCATAATTGAGCCATATAGAAAACTCTAAGGCTCGATCCGGCTCTGTTGCACAGACAATAAGGCGATGGCATGAGTTGGCACAATCTTCTCTAATCCACTGAACCAGATCTAACCCACCCCTGGGTTTGTCTAGATCTAGATCGATAAAAACAATGCTAAAATCTGGATTGACTTCTAGATAACTTTGCGCTTTTTTTCTATTCTTTATCCATTCGACTTTCAAGGATTTTCCTTGAAATACAAAATCCTGAAATTTCTCCGTCAAAGTCTGGTAAATCTGTGGATCTCGATCGATCGCTAAAATCGACCAACAGGCAGTTGATGACTGATTGGATGCACCCCGGTTATGGTTTTTCGATGGCAAGAGTTCAGCGGTTTTGTCCGATGATTCTCTCTGTTTTTTCTTCATAGTTGATACCAAAACCGTAAGTTACTGGCTACGTGTTATAGCAGTGCGTGAGTCTATTAGGACAGACAAGGGGCTGAGAACAACTTGGTCTCTTCCAGTTTTCAGTTATTTATTATACCATCTTATGATATCTTGCACTAATATATCCTTGACAGACAAGGGTCTTAAGCCTCTTGTTAAAGTGCAACCTCATAGAGTAATGGCATGACTTAGCTATAATAATCTACTCATTATAATCAACTTCTGTCGGATCTCAAATTGGCTTAAAAACTTGTCATATCTAGACTGTGTAATATTCAGCGTATTTAATGATCTTGTTTCTCGTATCTTCAACTAAATTGGATTCAAGGCTAAACACGCACTGCCATAGGCAGCTAAAGGACTGATGGGGGTGAGAAAGGGAACAGATAAATAGGTTTGCCGTAGCTGTGACCAAGTATGACTTTTTGCTCCCCCTCCAGCCGTATACAAGCGTCTGAGAGGGGTAGCTCCCAGTTCGGAGAGTCGTTGATATCCCAGAGCTTCAATACGGGCGATCGCTTGTAGGAGTCCATGGAGAAACTCAACGGGGTTATCTGGACGGGGATCGAGACGGGGGAGGAGGTTCGGATCGTTGATCGGAAAGCGATCGCCTTTTCCGAGTAAGGGATAATAATCTAGGGGACTTTCCTGATGAGGGTTAATTTGACGGGAGAAAGTATCTAATTCTACGTCAGTAAAAAAATGCCGCAGCACTGCACCCCCAGTATTAGAAGCGCCTCCCACTAAATAGCGATCGCCAAACCGATGGCTATAAATTCCATAACAGCTATCGTTAACCGGGATTTCACTGAGCAATTTTAACACTAAGGTGGAGCCAAGAGAGGTCACCGCATCACCGGGAAAAGATGCACCACTGGCAATAAAGGCGGCAATACTATCGGTGGTTCCAGCACAAATGAGACAATCGGAGGGGAAGGAAAAGGATTGGGCAATGTCTGGTAAGATAGGGGCGATCGCTTCTCCAGGGGTATAAATTTTCGGTAACTTTAGAGTTGCAGGGAGCTTGGGAAACCAATCGGGATAGCACAAATTATGGACATCATAGCCCAATTTGAGGGCATTGTGATAATCACTGATACCAAGTCTTCCGTGGAGTAAAGAGGCTAACCAGTCAGCTTGATGGAGGACATAGATTGGGCGATCGCCAAATGAAAGGTTTTCTAATCCCCAAAACAGCTTTGCCAAGCTCGATGTGGCACTCAAAACCAGATGATCCGCAGGCGCAAAGCGTTGTAACTGAGGCATGACAGCTTTTCCTCGGTCGTCATTGTACATCAATGGGGGCGCGATCGCCTCGCCCTCGCGATCGCAAAATAGGACAGTTGCCGAAGTCCCATTGATTAAAATTCGCGTAATCTGTTGGCGACACTCTAGTGGCAGTTGCTCTAATAACGAAAACAGGCTAGTTTTCCAGACTTGGGGATGCTGGCGATCGTAAGTGCAGGTTGCCTGAGCAAAGATTGCCCGATCTGGATTAATGGCGATCGCCCTAGCTCCCGATGTGCCAAAATCGATTCCTAACGCTAACCCCATATACAGTAATAAATTTATTACTAATACCCTATCATAACCTGTTCAAGCCTATTTACACAGTCAATCTTTAATCCATCAACACTTAGTAGGAGACATGACTCTTTTAGCTTGGTTTTCGGGTAAAACTTCATTCTCAAACTCAGGATACTGGGAATCCAGAGTATAAGCAATTTTGCGAATTAAAGGAAAAGCAATTTTCCCCAACTTTAACTGCCTAAAAACAGCTTGCGGATCGGATAAGTGGGTTGTGGGTAATTCCTGCCCCATTTTTTTGAAGACTAAGCCAAGGGGAATTTTAAGCTCTTCTTGTAGTTGTAAACATTGGACTAAAAATTGACTGTAAAGGCCAATAATTGAACCCACTCCGCCTCGCGCTTGCCCCCAGCCAATATAGTAAATCCCTTTATAATCGTCTAAAAAAGTTCCGGCATAACATTGAACGATTGCCCCTTTAATCCGTTGCAGCTCATCAGGCAAAAAGGGATAGGCAACATGATACCCTGTAGCGCAAACAATCAAATCAATATTAGCCGAGCTACCATCGACAAACTCTACGGTAGAGTCATGCAAGCAGTCAATGCCAGGCTTGGGTGTGATTTTTCCTTGTTTAATATAATAAGGAACTTCATTATTGATAGTAGGATGTTTGGTAAATAGGCGATAGTTCGGCTTGGGTAAACCATAGCGTTTATGGGGGCCAAAAGTGAGTTGAATAATCGTCTGAGCCATAGCTCGTTGTACCCATTCGGGCATCCACCATTGAACCAGATTAACGACTGGAACGCCGACAAAGGTTTTGGGAATAAACCAAACGGACTCTCGCAAGCTAAGAAACGATTTTGCCGCGACTCGTGCTGCTTCAGCAGCAATATCACAACCTGAGTTACCTCCACCAATAACAAGGACTCGTTTACCCCGTAGTTGCTCCGGATGTTTATAATCTTTAGAATGAATGATTTCACCCTTGAATTCACCTTGAAATTCTGGAAAGCGCTTGCACCAATGATGACCATTACAGATTAAAATTCCCTTGTAAGTTCTTTCTTCTCCGTTTGCAAAAATGACGTGCCAGAGATTATTCTTGGTTGGATTAACGGCGATGACTGTGCGATTAAGTTCGATATTTTCCCGTAATTGATAATGGTCGGCAAAATGACGCAGATAGGCTAACATTTGAGCCGCACTTGGAAAGTCGGGATAGTCATCTGACATAGGAAACTGAGGGAATTGGGTAACCTTTCGAGAGGAGATAATATGGGCAGTTTCATACACGCCATGATACCAATTGCCCCCAATATCATCGCTGGCATCAACTTGATCGTAGGGAATTTGGGCAGATTTCAGAGCCTCGGCAATACCGAGTCCGATAAAACCCGCCCCAAGGATGATGTATTTTTCACAGGTTTGGGACATGATAATGAGAATGGATGGACGATCGCAAACTTAGAGGATTATAGACTAATTAAAAGAATTGTGGTGATAAAAGTCCCTTCTCCAAAACTAATTTTAAATATCGTCCCATATTACGGCGCTTTCCCCTGTAACCACGCTAATTTTTAGTAGCTGTTCACTGGCGTTTTGGATGGAGTCTATGGTGCCTGGGTTAATTAAACCGTAGTAGTCAAACACATGAACTTGTTGGGTTTTAACTGCTTTCAGTATACGTCTCAATATTCAGCTCCGTAAGCCTGGCCGCAATTTGATCGTGAAACCCAGTTGCACCAATGACTAAATCGGGTTTCAGAGCAATAATTTTCTCTAAACTTGGTGCAGTTTGTCCTTGACTGACAGGGGTGATGTCGGCGAACCGGGGGTCTTTCTCTAGCAGGGAACTTCCAGGAATACCCACTAATTTGGAAGCGTCTAACCGTTGCAAAATATCTGCCGAAAGAGAGGTTAAGGCCACTACTCGCTCTAGGCTTTCGGTTGGAATCTCTTCTGGAGAGCTAAGGGGTGTCTCTAGAAGAGGAGAAACCTGGGGTTGAGTACAGGCGAAGAGACTCAAACTCAGGAGGATCGCTAAACCCACTCCGATCCACCGAGTCTCATTTTGCCTGTTCCTCAACATAATCATCACTCCTACATTTGAGATTGGATATAGTTTGCTTCCCCAAGCATCTCCATCAATCTTAATTGTTGTTCTAACCAATAGGCATGATCTTCTTCCGTATCCGTTAGAATCACTTCTAAGATTTCGCGAGTTTGATAATCTTGCTCGGTTTCGCAAACGGCGATCGCTTCTTTCAAGTCGGAAACTACTTTGTACTCTAACTCTAAGTCACTAGCGAGCATTTCCTTTACTGTTGAGCCAATATTGAGACCCTCCTGTTGGGATAAATCTGGACGTGCTTCTAAAAACAATAATCGCTTAATAATCGCATCCGCATGTTGGGTTTCTTCTTGCATTTCATGATCGATGCGCTCATAGAGCTTATTCAATCCCCAATCTCCATACATACGAGAATGGGTAAAATACTGATCCCGTGCAGCGAGTTCACTTCTGAGCAGTTTGTGCAGTTGGTCAATAACTCGATCTGTCCCTTTCATTGTTTTCGTCTCACTTTAAAACTGGGTGGTTACTCGGATAATTGTTGGGATTACATCATCGATTGCAGATAATTTTCTAATCCTGCACTTTCGATTAGCCATTGTTGAGATTCGAGCCAATCAATCGACTCTTCGATGTCCTCTAGAATCTCTTCTAGCATGTCCCGACTAACATAGTCTTGAACCGATTCACACAGTTTAATTGCCTGTTGGAGATCTGACCGTATGTCTTGATACATTCTCAAGTCGTTTTGCAACAGTTCTGGTACTGTTTCACCGATGAGCAATTTACCTAAATCTTGTAAATTGGGCAAACCTTCCAGAAATAAAGTCCGCTCAATCAGCTTATCGGCATGTTTCATCGCTGCAATCGATGCCTTATACACTTTATCGTTTAGCTGATGAAGTCCCCAGTTTTTACAGATTCTGGCATGGAGAAAAAACTGGTTAATTGCCGTCAATTGAAGTTTGAGGGCAGCATTTAATTGGGTGTGGACATTAGTATTGCCCTGCATTGGTGTTCTCCTAACTGATTGATTGCTCTTTAATCAAGAACAGGTATCGATTTCGAGTTGTCTTCGCCGATCCTACTTGACTTCCTAGGGGCTGTCAATGCATAATGGAAGGAGTTAATTGAGAATACTTTTCATTAACTTAGGATTAAGTTAAGACAAGAATAACTAAAATCTAGTGGAGGCAGTGAACCTAGATGTACATTTGTATTTGTCATGCAATTACGGATCGCGATATTCGCAAGGCGGTCGCTCAAGGAGCTTGTTCTATCGATCTAGTCTGCGATCGCCTGGAATTTTCTGGTGGTTGTGGACGCTGTCGGGAACATGCCCAACAAGTGGTCCAAGAAGCGCTCTCTGAAAACCAAGCACCGATAGAAATTGGCTCAATTGCTTGTAAAACTCAAGAGCGTTATGACGATCGCCGTAAAGCTTCTTAAGAGTTACTCACAATTTGTTGAGTCAAACTCTTAATAAGAAAATACTTTTAAATTCGCCTATTGAGTAACAGTAACTATCCAAGGTTGGAATAGCTCCACCCATTGGGAGTGACTGACCACCAGGGTGGGATAGGGGTAATGATGATAATCTTCACCCGATATGAGGGGAAAAGGAGCCGCATGGGTGAGGGGAACCCAGACGACACCAGCAGCATGGGATATCGCCCAAACTGCGGCAATATCCCAGATTTTCGGGGTCGCTTCTATCCCCCCGATGGCAATTCCGGCAGAAACGGTGAGTATACTGTAAGTTGCTACACCAAGCATCCGAATTTTACAGGGAAAAGGAGCGGAATCGGCCTGCAAAACCGAGGTAGTGCGAGCGCAACGATTACAAAGATTAAAGAAATGATTGTGACTGGGCTGATCGGACGTTGGGGTAATGGGGCGATCGTTCAAGAACGCCCCGACGGGATGGCCTTCTAGCTCTGAGGGAGCATTCCAAAACCCATAAAAGGAGTGACGAATGGGGGGAAAATAGAGATAGCCAAATACGGGAGTGCCTTGATAGAGTAAGGCCATAGAAATTCCCCACAGGGGAACGCCACGCGTAAAATTGGTTGTACCATCAATGGGGTCAATAATCCAACACCAAGGAGTATCGGGAAAATGTTTGGCTGTTTCTTCTGTTAATACTCCATGATCGGGAAATTGGGCTAAAATTCGTTCTTGTAGTTGGAGATCGGCCCATTGATCTGCCTGCGTCACTAAAGAACCATCGTCTTTTTCAAGTCCCTGCACCTGACCAAACTGCTTGAGAAGTTCTTCTCCGACCTCCTCGGTTGTCACTTTCACAAACTCCAAAACTTGTTTCCACAGGGGATAATTCATTAACTCCATACTGACTAAGCTAGAATAACTACAATCCGATCTTAAGATGAACGGGGTTCCTATGGAGTATCGAGAAATTATTGAGTTTTGGTTTGACCAAATCGATCCGAAGCAGTGGTGGAAAAAAGATGAATCATTGGATCTCCTCATTCGCGATCGCTTTGGTCAAATCCATAATCAAGCAACGCTGTGCGAACTTTACCCTTGGCGGACAGATCCTTTAGGAAGATTAGCTGAGATTATTATTCTCGATCAGTTTTCTAGAAATATATATCGAAATCAGGCATTAGCTTTTGCCTTTGATTCCTTAGCATTAGCGCTCGCTCAAGAGGCAATTTCTGGTCAAACGAATCGATATCTTACTATTGAGCAAAAGTCATTTCTCTATCTACCTTTCATGCATAGTGAATCTCTGAGAATTCATGAAATTGCTGTAGAATTATTTAGCCAGCCAGGATTAGAGTCCAATCTCCAGTTTGAATACAGACACAAGGAAATTATCGAGAAATTTGGACGGTATCCCCACAGAAATGATCTTTTGGGTCGTTTATCTACACCCGAAGAAACTAAATTTCTTCAACAACCGGGTTCATCCTTTTAATCAGTGAAGGAGCCATTCTTAATTCCTGACTCCCCCTTCTCTCTTGTCGGAATCCGGAACACCAGATACAGTGTGGAATAACTTTGGTGTGGTCTGTAAGGAGTGGATATGCTCAGTCAAGAATCTTCGCGGAAATTTCAATCGAATCGTTCATCTTTACAAGAAAGTGGGGCAACTGTGCCTTTGCGGGAACGAGCTTGGGTAGAAATCGATCGAGGGGCGATCGCCCATAATGTGCGAGAACTCAAACACCATTTACAGCAAAACTGTCAGTTAATGGCAGTCGTGAAGGCGGATGCGTATGGTCATGGGGCGATCTCTGTGGCTGAAACTGCCTTGGAAGCGGGGGCAAGTTGGTTAGGGGTGGCGACAATTCCAGAGGGGATACAATTACGGGAAGCCGGGATAGAAGCCCCGATTCTACTTTTAGGCGCGGTTAATAGTCCGGAACAAATCCAGGCGATCGCCCATTGGCATCTGCAACCGACTCTGTGTAGTGCCAAACAAGCTTTAATTGTTTCCGAAACCCTGAGCGAACTGGACAAAACCCTCACGGTTCACCTGAAACTGGATACCGGAATGTCCCGTTTAGGCATTCCTTGGCAAGAAGGAGCTGAGTTTTTCCAGCAGGTTTCCCACTTACCCCATCTCCAAGTTGGCAGTATCTATTCCCACTTGGCAACGGCGGATAGTCCCGATCGGCGGATCATGAATCAACAGCATCAGCGTTTTCAAGAGGCGATCGCCCAAATTAAAGCCACGGGATTACCTTTGCCAAAACTGCATTTAGCTAATTCTGCGGCTACGTTATGCGATCGCTCTTGCCATTATGACTTTGTGCGAGTTGGACTGGCTACCTATGGACTCTATCCCGCTCCCCACCTCCAAGATTTGGTCAGCCTCAAACCGGTAATGCAAGTCAGAGCAAGGATCACCCAAATTAAAACTATTCCTGCGGGAACCGGTATTAGTTATGGATATCAATATATTACGGCCCAGGAGATGACTGTTGCTGTTGTGGGTATCGGATATGCCGATGGGGTTCCTCGTAACCTCTCCAATAAAGTGCAAGTCGGTATTCGAGGGCAGCGTATTCCCCAAGTGGGCGCTATTACCATGGATCAGTTAATGCTTGATGTTAGCAGTATCCCCGATCTGCAAGTGGGCGAGGTCGTTACCCTTTTAGGGCAAGATGGCCAAAATCAGTTTACCGCTGATGATTGGGCGGACACTCTTGGTACTATTTCTTGGGAAATCTTATGTAGCTTCAAACATCGTTTACCGAGAGTAACTCGATGATCTCCAGCATGGGACGGGTTTTGTCTTTTGCGATCGCCCGTTACTCGACTCAGGGAATGGTATATTCCCTCGCGATTTGTTCAAAGAGGGGATAATATTGGGCAAATTCTGAACTGGGCGATCGCCCTTCCCAAACATAATAGACTTGATTGCTATAGATTCTCAGGGTTAACCGGCTGGTGGTCGTCTCTAGAGTTGGGGTTAATAAACCTTTGATTCCTTGGTTGGTAATAAAGTTTGAACCATCGTGTAAGCCATTAAGTTCAACCTGAGACTGGGCAAACCCTTGGATCTGAATCTCTGGGCGATCGGGATGGCTGAAAATTTGCCCGTCCTGATTTTCCGGGGGCGGTTGCGCTTGCCATCGATCGGGATAGGGAAATGTAAATCCATAACGGGGATTTTGATAAATTTTCCAGTTATTCAATGGGGGATTTGCAGCGCAAGCAGAGACTGAAATCATTACACACAAAAGGATTAGCGCTTTTAACGCTGTCCTCCACATCCTCCGCTTTGTAAACAAATGTAACAATATTGCCGTCATACAGTCTTTACGTCTTGACAGCTAATGATAGAATCGATAAGGTAATAAGGCATAGCCGGATAGGACGACTCCAGAGCTATATGCAAGACAAGCAAAAAGTTACGCTGTACATTCCCCCAGAACTCCATCGTCGGCTAAAAATACAAGCGGCGATCGATTTAGAACCGATGTCAGCCATTGTAGAACGGGCAATTACATTCTACCTGGAACATCCAGAGGTCGTGGACAATATGAACGATTCCTACGGGAAAACGTATCAGATCCATACCTGTCCAGAATGTGAGAGTTCAGTGGTTATCCAAGATGGAGAACTGGTCGCTCTTAAGAATCAGCCCACAGTGCTGTCTGAAGAGGAACTGCCAGTTGAGAGGGTGTCAAACCTTGATTCCCAGATTTCTCAATCTGGCGAGGAAGAATTGGTTCCGTGCTAGATATTGTCGGATCATATGCTGACATAAATGGCCGGACTAATCCGATTGTAAGCTAAACGTTTAACCCTGGGTTATCCACTTAGTATCGATCAGATTAGTCTAGCCCCAACCGGTATTCCCCCTGTTGCAAGTAGGTCGATCGCTATGCGAGAGCAGCTTAGTATTTTAATTAAAGCTCAATATCCCCTAATCTACCTCGTAACCTCTGAGGAAGAGCGGGCAGAGCAATCCATAGCCAACCTTGCACAAGGCAAGTCTCCAAGACGACTCTACGTTTGGACAGTCACCCGTGGAATGGTTGAGTACGGAGAACCTCGCAGCGTAACCCAGCACAACACGTTGTCACCGGAAGCGGCGATCGAATGGGTGATTCGCCAACCTTCCAAAGAAGGGGCAATCTTTATCTTTAAGGACTTGCATTCCTTCTATACTCCAACGATCGTGCGGTGGTTACGCGATGCGATCGCCAACTTTAAGGGAACTCAGAAGACCATTATATTAATGTCTCCTGTGCAAGAAATTCCCATTGAATTGGAAAAAGAAATTATTGTTCTTGACTTTCCTTTACCCGATCTTGAGGCTCTCAACCAAATCTTATCCGCTCAACTCGGTTCTAGTCGGATCAAGACCAATGTGCGAGAAAAACTCCTCAAAGCTGCCCTAGGATTAACCCTAGATGAAGCAGAAAAGGTCTATCGTAAAGCTCAAGTAACAGCCGGTCGATTAACAGGATCTGAGGTAGAAATCGTTCTATCTGAGAAAAAACAGTTAATTCGCCGTAATGGTATTCTCGAATACATTGAAGAAGACGAAACCCTTGATTCAGTCGGGGGGTTAGAAGAACTCAAATCCTGGCTCAAACAGCGATCGAACGCCTTTACTGAGCGAGCCAGACAATACGGACTCCCCCAACCCAAAGGAATGCTCATTTTAGGCGTTCCCGGTTGTGGAAAATCCCTAATTGCTAAAACAACCTCTCGCCTGTGGGGATTACCCCTACTGCGCCTGGATATGGGTCGAGTCTACGATGGGTCCATGGTTGGTCGTTCAGAAGCGAACCTCCGAAATGCCCTGAAAACGGCTGAATCCATTTCCCCCGCTATCTTGTTCATTGATGAACTCGACAAAGCCTTTGCTGGAGGAACCGGTTCGGCGGACTCCGATGGCGGAACCTCTAGCCGGATCTTCGGATCGTTCCTCACCTGGATGCAAGAAAAAACCTCCCCAGTGTTTGTCATGGCAACTGCTAATCGTGTAGAGCGATTGCCCGGAGAGTTCTTGCGTAAAGGCCGCTTTGACGAAATCTTCTTTGTCGATCTACCCAATGAACAAGAGCGTCAAGATATTTTCACCATTCATCTAGAAAAACGTCGCCGAGATATATCCCGCTTCGATATCGAGCAACTCTCGAAGATCTGCGATGGTTTTTCCGGAGCTGAAATTGAGCAGGCCCTGATTGCAGCCATGTATGAAGCATTTGCCCAGGATCGGGAATTTACCCAACTGGACATAATTGCTGCGATCAAAGCTACGTTGCCCCTGTCAAAGACGATGCAAGAACAGGTCTCTGCCCTCAGAGACTGGGCAAGACAACGTGCTAGACCTGCGGCTGCTTCAGTTGCTGAATATCAGCGACTGGAGTTCTAACAGACTTTCTCTCCTGCTCCCAACAGGAGGAAAGACTAGCGCATCCCTCGCTAGTTCATCCAACGCCAGCGATCGCCATCAGCGCTCAACGGCATAGTTTCAATCCATGAGTTGTCGTTTCTCTCAAACAACGTTTTCTTAGGAGGAAATCTCAAATGTCTCACTTTAGCACCCTGCGTACCAAAATCACCGACGCTGAAATCCTCAAGTCTTCCTTGCGTGACCTGGGTATCTCCGTTAAGAGTGAAGCCAATGTGCGTGGATACAACGGCCAACAGGTTCGTGCTGACATCGTTGCGGTTCTCGAAGGCGAATATGACCTCGGCTGGTCTCGTAATGCTGATGGTTCTTTCGACCTGATCGCTGACCTCTGGGGTGTTGCGAAAAAGCACAATCAAACCGAGTTGATCAACTCCATCAACCAAAAATATGCAGTCAACAAGACCCTGAGCGAAGTTAAGCGTCCTGGTCTGCAAAACGCTAACGTGAAATTGGTTGTCCAAAAGTAATTTCTCTAGCGCGTTTCCAAGTTAACGGGTTAACCTAATGCTGGTTACCCCGTTTTTTTATGTCGAGAGAGCTATGGATCGCATTGCATCTGAGTTTAATCCCAAAATCACTCAAGTATTACAAGAGTGTGGTCAACAAATTGAGTTGCTCAGTGAGTCTTTTGAGGTCGATCAAAAAGGCCCAGGAGATTATGTAACCAATGTCGATCGCTATTTAGACCGGAAGCTGTCTCAGGTTTTTGGCGGTATGTTTCCCCAAGATGGCATTATTAGCGAGGAAAATGAAGTATCAAGACGCTTATTCCATCAAGGGTATGAACAATTATGGTGTATCGATCCCTTAGATGGTACAGAAGGATTAGTCAATGGTCGTCAAGATTATGCGGTGATGGTAGGGTTGTTGCGAGATTATCAACCGATCGCCGGTTGGGTTTATGCTCCTGCACGGGCAAGATTATATTATGGGGGCCAGGATTGGGGTTTATTTGAAATTCGCTCTCAAGAACTACCCAAAGCCATCATTCCCCAAATACCTCCCTCTCCCTCTACATCATTCTGTCCCGTGCAAATTGGCTTTCAAGACCGGAAAAAGTATGGCCAAGCTCTAACTCAGTTTGTTCCCCACATTCAATTTTACTCTTTAGGCAGCTTTGGCTTGAAGGTCTTAGAGGTAATTTTTGGTCGGGTTGGCCTGTATTTTTACTTCAATCGTCGGGTAAAACTCTGGGATACTGTCGGCCCCATCGCCTTAGCTCAGAGGGCGGGATTAATTTGTTGCGATCTAGAGGGTCAACCCTTAGAGTTTAGCCCCAATGCCATTCATCCGGATACCTTGGCCCACGAGCAAATGATCGTTATTGGTTGGCCAGAGTATATTGAGGCTCTTCTACCAGGATTACAGAAAGCAGTGTATTCAGTTCAAGGGGCGATCTCCACCAGTTAATCCTAGCTCCTTAAGATCGCAATCGTCCTGACCTTAGGATACTGACGACAAGCCATAATCCAATAAAGCTGGCGGCTCCAAATAAGACGGCGCTGAGTAACGAGAGTTGGGGACTTTGGGCATTACTGGAAATAACGGCTGCTCCCATAATTAGGGAACCAACGAGAATGCTAAAGGAGAGGCGGTTAGCGGAGTCGTCAATACTGCGACGAAGTCGCTCTAGGTCTTTAACCTGAATATTCCAATTCAAAGTTTCTGAGGTTAAACGGTCGAGAAATAATTCAATTAGGCGAGGGGATTGTAAGGAGAGACTTTTGAAATCGAGAGCCGTTCTGAGTAGGGTTTGAATGGGTTTATCTCCGAGCAATTGGCGCTGGAAAATATCGGTAATCAGAGGTTTAATTTGATCGAGTAAATTAATTTGGGGATTAAAGCCTCTGGCGACTCCTTCTAAGTTGGCTAAAGATTTGGCATAGAGTCCCATGTTACCGGGGAGACGAATTTTGTTTTTGCGGGCAACTTCGAGAATTTCGTAGAAGACTTCGCTAAAGTTAATTTCACTCAAATTAACGTTATAGTATTTGCGAAGCATCCGTGTATAGTCGGCTTCCAAACGACTAAGATTAACGGGTTGATTCGATTCGGCTAAATCTAAGGTGAGTTGGGCGCAACGTTGGGCATCAATATCCACGATCGCCAGCAACATTTCGGTTAGAATTTGTTGCGTCCGTGGATCTAAGCGTCCAATCATACCACAGTCTAACAGGGCCACTCTTCCATCGTTGAGCAAGAAAATGTTGCCAGGATGAGGATCGGCATGAAAGAAGCCGTTAATATAAATTTGTTGGAAAAAGGCCCGGAAGAGGAGAGTTGTTACCCGATCTCGTTTTTGCTCGAGCGATAGGGTGGGAGTGACGAATGGGCTTAAGTCGGCTGAAAGGAGGGGTTTGCCTTCTAACCATTCTAAAACCAGGAGTTTTTGGCTGGTATAGTCCCAGTAGACTTGGGGAATAACGAGTTGTTTGGGGTCAAACCAGCGACTGGCGGATAAATTTTCTTGCATTTGTGTGGTGAAATGGCCTTCTTTAGTGAAGTCCAGTTCATCGCGCAGGGATTTGGTAAATTCGTCAGCGAGGGCGACTAAATCATAGTCTTGACCAAAATCGCTCAGTGATGCCAGTTCAGCTAATCCTTTAATGAGGGTAATGTCTTGCTCGACAATGCGACTAATGCCAGGACGTTGGATTTTTAAGGCCACGTCTTGCCCCGTGTTGAGGGTAGCACGATGGACTTGGCCGAGGGAACCGGCGGCGATCGCCTCTGGCTCAATTTGAGGGAAGGCTTCTTCTAAGGGAACGGGTAAATTTTGACGCAGTTGGGCCTCCACCTCTGACCAAGGCACCGCAGGAACATTGGCTTGCAGATCGGACAGAGCCGTAATATAACGACCCGGTAGTAAATCAGGTCGAGTACTGAGCAGTTGTCCTAATTTAACAAATACGGGCCCTAAATCAACCAGAATATTGCGTAATACGGTGGGAGAAGGTAACTTAGGTTCACCGGGTTGATCCCCTTTGAGCAAGCCTTCGATGTAATCCCAACCGTTGCGGAAGACGACTTCTAAAATTTCCCGTTGGCGCGAACTGGTCTTGGTGAGTGCAAACATGGTGGGATTAATTGGGATACTGTCTTAGTTTTAAAGCAAATTCTGATATTTGGGATTTTCTTTGAGCAGTCCGAGCACTTTTTTAATGTCTTGGGTGCGCTCTTTGTTGACGATTAAGGTGGCATTCCCATCCCGGACAATGACGATATCTTCTAAGCCAATCGTCACGACTAAACCCTCTGGATCGCGATCGTAAACGATCGCCCCCTGAGTATCCAGGCTGACATGGTTCCCTAGCTCTAAATTCGGCTGCGCTCCTTGCAATAAGCGAGCCATGGCGTTCCAGTCTCCCAGGTCATCCCAGCCAAAATCAGCCGGTAAAATATAGGCGAGTTGGGTTTTCTCCATCAAAGCATAATCAATCGAAATCTTCGGTAAGTCGCCATAGGCGGCTTTACCCTGGTTTTGCAGAGGGGTTAAGATGTCTGGCGCATGGGTGGCTAACTCCTGCAACACCACCCCAGCGCGGAAAATGAACATGCCACTATTCCAACTAAAGTTACCTTGGGCGATGAACTGTTCGGCGGTGGTGAGGTCCGGTTTTTCGGTGAAGCGTTGCACCCGATACACGGGTAAATCGAGATAGCTGCCTTTGGGTTCTCCCTGTTCAATATAGCCGTAGCCGGTGGAGGGGTAAGCAGGTTTGATGCCTAGGGTAACAATCGCTTCTTCTGTGGCTGCGAGTTCTACGGCTGCTTGAATGGTTTTCTCGAAGGCGGGATAATCTCCAATCCAATGATCTGCGGGGAAAAATCCAATGACTGCATCTTTACCATAGCGCTTGGCAATTTCGAGGGTTGTCCAAGCCACTGCTGGCGCGGTATCTCGACCTTCCGGTTCTGCCAGAAGGTTTTCTGGAGGCAGTTGGGCTAACTGTTCTTGCACGCCATCTGCCAGTTGGCTAGAGGTGCAGATCCATAGTTTATCCCAACCGGGGGCGAGTTGAACCAGGCGATCGGCAGTTGTTTGCAACAGACTCGAACCGGTTCCATCCAAACTCAGAAACTGCTTGGGCCGATGTTTGCGACTCAGGGGCCAAAAGCGCTCTCCTTTTCCCCCAGCTAAAATCACAGGCACAACGGTATGAGACATGGTGCAGAACTCCTTCAGGTTGCAAGGTTCAACTGTGGCTATCGTAGCATTCAATTATGGCGCTGCGCGCTGGTAATGGGTAATGGGTCAACCCTTTTTTCCTGAAAATTTTAAATGATGAAATATTAGTGAGTTGAGGAAATTTTAGACCGACTCTCTTGAGGGATTTTATCATATGAGATAAAATAGAAGTTAATAAATTCCTTATTCCCTAACTGCTGACCATGCCAGCAAGAGATTTATTTCATGAGTTAGTAAGGACTGCTCTTGAACATGAAGGGTGGACAATTACTCACGATCCCTATCCTATTGATTTAGGCGTTGTTGATTTTTATATCGATCTGGGTGCAGAGCGGTTAATTGCGGCTACCAAGAATGAGGATAAAATTGCTGTAGAAGTCGAGACTTTTCTAGCTTCTTCAACAATTAGAGCGGGCGAAACGGCGATCGCCGAATGATCCGGTAAAAAGTCAGACCATTTTCGATCGCGAGGGCGATCATTATCAACTGGTGAGCGTTGGATGGAAAGATAACCAGAGACGGATCTATGGCTGTGTGTTGTATGTTGACATCATCGACGGCAAAATTTGGATACAACATGATGGCACGGAAGATGCGATCGCGTAAGTGATGCGGAGCATTATCGCCGATCGGTGAGCTGCTAAGGGAGTCCCGAAGCAGGAGATTGTTTTAGCTTATCATCCCCCTCATCTCCGCCAGTATACAGACTTTGCAGTGGGGTAATAAATGGGTAAGCTGACAACATTTGGGTGCGAGAAGTGTAAAGAAACCAGGTTTCTAGCTCTTCATCTTTCCTCACGATCGCAACGTGATATTATAGACAAAGAGAGTAAGTGCATTACCCTTGTCCTCTGTTCAAGGTTGAGATCGGGACACAATGAGTACCATAGAACAGGCTTGGCAACTTTTCGGCCTCAAGCGGGGTGCAGACCTGAAGACCATAAAAAAAGCGTATCGTCAACTGGCAAAACAGTGGCATCCGGATCAGTTTGTTGGAGATGAGTCTGCTATCAAACAAGCGGAAACAAAAATTAAGGAAATCAATCAGGCTTACGAGTTAATCAAACAGGAATTATTGGAACCCACCTCTGCTAGGGTTCAATTGAAGACTGAAAAAACAAATCCGGATTTCTATTATCAGCAAGGAGTCATCAATGCAGAATTGGAGGATTATCCAGAGGCAATTGAGGATTTTACCCACGCGATTAAATTAGATGAGAATTATCTCAAAGCCTATCAATATCGAGCGTTTCTCTATGAAAAGTTAGGGTATATCTATAGAGCGGAAGCGGATTTTCTCAAGGTGAAGCAGATTAAGCTGCAACAAACGACTGCTTCAGCGAGTTCTCCCGCTAAACCCCCTTCCACAGAAGAGTCGGTTCAAGAACCAAAAGCTCCTTCTCCAGGGACTTCTCCAACTGAACCTCTGGAAGAGGAAGAAGCCATTCCAGAACAGGAAGCGACCCCAAATCAAGACAGTATTCATCCTTCAAGTTGGCAGTGTATTCACATTCTGGCAGACCATAAGGATGGTGTCAGCTCTTGCGCGATGAGTGCCCAAGGTTTAGTTATTAGTGGCAGTTATGACTGTACGGTTAAACTCTGGAATTTGAAAACTGGAGATCTTTTAAAAACGATTGAGGCTCATAGCGATCGCGTCAATGCTGTTGCTCTATCTGCTGATGGTCAATCTTTTGCCAGTGCTTGTCAAAATGGAACGATCAAAGCTTGGAAACTGGGCAAAGGTAAGGTAGAAGAAATTTTCAGATTGGAGGCCCATCAAGCTGCTGTTACTTGTATTCAGTTTAGCGTGAACGGTGAGTTGTTAATCACGGGATCTGAAGATAAAACGGTCAAAATATGGAATACTGAAACCGGTCAACTGCTGAAAAATTTGACTGGATATTCGGCCCATCTCATGGATCTGGCGTTATCTGCGGATGGCAGATATTTTGCCAGTAGCGCTTTAGAACCTTTGGTGAGAATTCGACAGATAGCAGATGGAAAATTAGTCCGTTCGGTGAAAAGTCCATCGGCAATTTCATCTCTAGCGTTTAGTCCCGATGGGTTAATGTTGGCAACAGCAGGATATAATCATCAGATTCATCTTTGGAAAGTTCCGAATTATACGAAACTCTGGTCAGCTCATCAGGGTTCTCCCATTTTATCTCTGGCTTTTAGTTTCCATCAACCTTTAATTGCTAGTGGCGGTGAAGATAAAGCGATTAAATTATGGCATACTCAAACTGGAGAATTGTTAGAGAGCATTAGAGAACATGATGGAGCCATCACTGCACTGCAATTTTTAGCCCATCCTAAACTGCAAGTTCTCCTCAGTAGTAGTGAGGATGGAACGGTGAAAATTTGGAAAACCGAAAGGTTGAATCCAGAACGATGATCGGGTTACCGTTTTGAGAGAATTTATAAGGATCTCCTTGAGTCGGTGTAGCTCTATGTCACAATAGCCTTTGATTGTTGATTGTATAGGTTCACGGACTTGTCTGGACTGATTGACTATTCTTCTGGTAAAGATTCATGGGATCGAGGCTCTAGGGTAATCCAAGCCAATCAGGTCTTATTCTGGTGCTATGTCATTATTATCACTGCCTTAATCTCCGCTACATTGGGGGCGATCGCCGCTTTGCTAGTCCCCAAACAACTGATTACCATGGTGCAAGAGGAACCCCAAGAACAAGCGCCTCTGGTGAATTTGGGGTACCCCTTTCAATATCGTCTCAGGCGATCGATGAATCTGTTGATCATGGGAGTCGATCGCGGATCGAGTCCTGGTTTTAGGGGTCGCAGCGATACGATCTTGCTCTTGCGTATTGACCCGAAAACCCAAACGATTAACTTGCTCTCCATTCCCAGGGATACCCAAGTGCAAGTTCCCCAACTGGGAGAGCGTAAAATCAATGAAGTCAACTTTTTAGGCGGTCCAGAGGTCACTATTGATGCAATTGAAGACCTGCTTAAGGGAATTCAGATCGATCGCTACATTCGCATTCAAAGAGGAGCCTTAACTGAATTAGTCGATCGCCTGGGAGGACTAGAGGTTTATGTCCCCCAACCCATGTCCTACATCGATTATACCCAAGGCTTAACCATTGAACTCCTTCCTGGATGGCAAACCTTAAGTGGTCAACAAGCAGAGGATTTTGTCCGCTTTCGGGGGGATGCGCTCGGTGATATTGGTCGGGTACAACGTCAACAATTACTCCTCAAAGCCCTCCAGCAACGGCTCAAAAATCCTGTGGTTATTCCCCGGCTTGCGCAAATGCTGAGAACCATGGAACCCTATATCGATACCAACTTGAGTCCAGAAGAAAGAATTGCCCTGATGCAGTTTACCCTGGACATGGACAACGAGGCTCTGAAAATGATCATGCTCCCCGGTTCTTCCCAATTCTCCCCTTTCGAGAATACCAGTTATTGGATTATGGACGACGATGGCCGCGATCGCATCCTCCGAGAATATTTTCGGCAGTTTTGGAGGGGAAACGTTTGGGATACCCCAGATTATAGTGTTTCCACCGGTCGAGACCCCACCACCCTCAGAATTGCCATTCAAAACGCCACGACTCAACCCGAATTAGCCCATCAAGTTGCCGATTATTTAGAATCGAAAGGCTATTATGACCTCTATTTTATCCCCGATTGGCCCCACCCCCTAAAAAACACTCAAGTCGTTGTCCAAAAAGGAGATATTAAAGGCGGAGAAATCCTATTAGAAGAATTGGGAATCGGTACGTTAGAAGCTATGTCAACTGGAGATTTAAGCTCCGATCTAACCTTAAGAATTGGACAAGATTGGTTATCCGATCCCTCCCCCAATCCTTAGATATTGCTGTTATCCCTCCTCTGAATTAGGAGAATTAACAGACGTTTGGGATGATTTTGAGTGCGATGAGAATAAGAAAACGATAATTAGGGATATATTTACTCTATTTTAATCAGCTAGGCTGCCAAACCGATAGCCTTTGCCATAAACGGTATGAATTAAGGAGGGTTCTCCAGGTAACTCGATTTTTCGACGCAGTAAACGCACTTGAGCAGCTAAAACATTACTATTAGGTAATTCCTCGGTACTCCAGGTAGCTCGATAAATTTGGTTATGGGTGAGGAGTTGACCGGGATGTTGCATAAAATAGGCGAGCAGATGACATTCTTTTTGGGATAATGGGATTAAGTGTCCCTGGCGATCGCCCATTTGATTATCGAGATCTAATCGTAAGTCTTCCACCTGCAATACTGAATGGTGAGCAGTCGAAAAACGGCGCAATAATGCCCGTACCCTAGCTAAGAATTCCCGCAACTCAAAGGGCTTAATCATATAATCATCTGCCCCACTATCGAGTCCCATCACGCGATCGTCTAAGGTATCTTTTGCGGTGAGAAATAGAACTGGGGTAGCCAATTGGCTATTACGCAGCGATCGGCAAATGTCTAGCCCCGATCGATGGGGTAACATCCAATCGAGAATGAGCAAATTATAGTCTCCAGTGGTCGCTAACTGTTCTCCCTGCTCTCCATTCGTGGCAATATCGACTTCATATCCTTCTCGCCTAAGGACTTGACTGAGGGACTCGGTTAACGCAACTTCATCATCAACTAACAGAATTTTCATCTCAATTAAAAATGGGTAATAGGTAATGGGTAATGGGTAATCTCCATTTTCCCATCTTCCCCACTTCCCCATTCCCTTCTCTATAAATCCGGCACAAGACCCACTAAACTAGATCCAGCCATCAACTCAGTTTAGGAGGGGAACCCGTGACTGAAGAAACAACAACCTCCCTGCCCTCTCGTCGTGAGTTACGAGAATTGGTGCGCCAACAACTGCAAGCCCTCCTGGAAACAGAAGATTATAAGGGGGCTAAAGCGATTTTAGTGCCTGTGCGGCCGGCTGATATCGCAGAAGCCATTGAAGGGTTACCAGAGGGAATGCAGGCGATCGCCTTTCGGTTACTCTCGAAAGCAGAGGCGATCGATGTTTACGAAAATCTCGACTCTTCAGTGCAACAGTCCCTCTTAGAAAAATTTCAGCGCCAAGAAGTAATCGATATTGTTGATAAGATGTCTCCTGATGACCGAGCGAGGCTGTTTGACGAACTCCCTGCCAAAATTGTCAGACGGGTACTCGATCATATGAGTCCCTCAGAACGGGCGACAACGAACTTACTTCTGGGTTATGAACCGGATACAGCGGGTCGGATCATGACCCCAGAATATATCTCATTGAAGGAAGAGTATACGGTTAGCCAGAGTATTGAACGAATTCGGAACCTGTCCCATGTGAGTGAAACGGTCTTTTATTTGTATGTCACCGATAGTGCCCGTCGTCTGACTGGAATTGTCTCCCTACGAGATTTAATCATCACCCAACCCGATCGGAAAATTGGTGAAGTGATGACTAGCGATACCGTTTTTGTACACACCAATACCGATCAGGAAGAAGTCGCTCGACTCATTCAGCGCTATGATTTTTTAGCTGTTCCTGTGGTAGACCGGGAAGAACGATTGGTAGGCATTATCACCGTTGATGATGTAATTGATATCATTGAGCGGGAAGCTACGGAAGATATTTATGCCTTTGGGGGGGTTCAGTCCGATGGTGACAATTATTTCCAGATGAGCTTATGGCGGGTAGCTCAACGACGGGTGATGTGGCTGCTGATTTTATTGGGAACTAATGCAGTCACTGGGTTTATTATTCGATCGCAGGAAGAATTAATTGTTCGATATGCTGTCCTTTCGGCCTTTATTCCCCTATTGACGGGAACTGGGGGGAATGTGGGATCGCAGTCCTCAACAGTGGTCATTCGAGGGCTGAATACGGACGAAATTCGCTCTCTAGGTATGTCTCAAGTGGTGATCCGGGAGGGATTAGCCGGATCGATTTTAGGCGTAACCCTGGGCATTTTAGCCACCCTAGGAGCGCTATTTTTGCTCAAGGTTAACTTCGCCATTGCGATCGCTGTGGGAATCTCCTTGTTAGGGATTTCGATTTTAGCATCTGTAGCCGGTTCCGGATTACCCTTTATCTTTCGCTCTCTAGGTCTCGATCCAGCCCTGATGTCTGCACCGTTTATTACCACGGCGGTTGACGTTTTGGGGGTCTTGATTTATTTCAATATTGCCCGGTTGATCTTAAATTTAGGGTCTTCGGGAGTGCTTTAAGGGGGGAATAGGGAATAGGTAAATCAGGTCTATTACCCATTACCTATTGCCAGCGCGTAGCGCTTAAAACTCCCGAACTGAGGGTTGACCCTCCTTAACCTCTCCAACTAGGATCGCATCAGCCACACCAACAAACAGCCCATTTTCTAGGACTCCAGGAATATTATTAATCGTTTTTTCCAGTTCAGTCGGGTTGTCAATCGAGTCAAATTTGACATCAATGACCATATTACCTTGGTCTGTGATCACTGGCCCTGCTTTTTTTACTCCCATCCGCAGTTGGGGTTTACCGCCGAGTTTTGTTAAGGCTTTCATCACAGTTGTCATAGCCATGGGCATCACTTCAACGGGTAGGAGAAAGGTCGAGCCAAGGCGATCGACGAGCTTACCAGAATCTACTACTACAATAAATTGGTCGGCCAAGGTATCGACAATTTTTTCGCGGGTGTGGGCAGCGCCTCCGCCTTTAATCAAGTTTTTGTTAGGATCGACTTCATCAGCGCCATCAATGGCAAGATCCATGCGATCGATTACATCTAGGGTAGTTAAGGGGATACCATATTCTCTAGCTAGAACTTCCGCTTGAAAGGAGGTGGGAATGCCAAGAATATTTTCAATTTCGCCCGATTTTAGGCGATCGCCGATATATTCAATGGCATAAGCAGTGGTTGATCCGGTTCCTAAGCCAACAATCATCCCTGATTTTACCTTGGATGCTGCGGCTTTACCCACCTCTTGTTTCATCAACTTTACTGGATCGGTTGTGGTCATAGGTTCAAGTGTGCTTCTGAATTAGAGTTTTGTACGACGACCTGTGGCTCTACAATGGGGTCAAGCCTAGGTACTGTTTAGTCTACTATCTGGGGGTTACCCTGCGAGCATCAGATTATCGAGAGATGGACAAACCGGAGACTTTCCTGAAGATCTCCCGGAGCCAATCTCCTAGATTGGTCTCTCGTCAGCCTAGCTTAGTCTGCTTGCAGGCACTTCTGGCACCGGTTCAAGCCTTAAACTTTAGTTTGTTATTGGACTTCCCTTATTTCTTTAAACGTATGAATTCTCAGCCATTTTCATCTCCTAAAGCCGATATTTTAGTCGTTGATGATACTCCAGAAAATCTCAGACTTATGGTGAAAATTCTGCGTGAAAACTCCTATAAAGTCCGACCAGTACCCAGTGGGAATTTAGCCCTTTCTGCCATTGAAGCAAGTCCTCCTGATTTAATTCTTCTCGATATCATGATGCCGGAGATCAGTGGTTATGAAGTCTGTCAACGGCTCAAAAATAATCCCAAAACCCAATCGATACCCATCATTTTCATCAGCGCTATGAATGAAGTCTTCGATAAAGTCAAAGGATTTCATTTGGGAGCCGTTGATTATATTACCAAGCCCTTTGAAATTGATGAAGTTTTAGTGCGAGTAAAAACCCATTTAGACAACATCTTTTTGCAAAATCAACTCCAGCAGAAAAATCAAGAACTAGAACTAACCCTAGAACAACTGAAATTAACCCAGTCCCAGTTAATTCAATCCGAGAAAATGGCCGCCCTAGGACAACTCATTGCTGGAGTTGCCCATGAAATCAATACTCCCCTAGGCGCAATTCGGGCATCTGTAGATAACCTAACTCAATTTTTTGATCGCACTCTCGAAGAGTTACCTTATTTTTTTGAAACCATGACAGTCGATCGAAAAAAATTCTTCTATCAACTTAGCAATCAAATAGACCAATCTAACGATCATATATCGAGTAGAGAAAAACGAAAAAATCGAAAGGGATTAGTTCGCCAGCTTGAAGCTTATCACATTCCTGAAGCTGACGCGATCGCTGACACCTTAGTCGATATAGGAATTTATGACAAAATTACCGATATTATTCCTGAACTGGCCAAGCCAGAAAACGATAAAATCCTCAATATGGTCTATCAAATTTCTAGTATTCAGAAAAGCGTAAAAACAGTCTCTACGGCTACCGATCAAGCTGCAAAAGTTGTTTTCGCTCTCAAATGTTATGCCCGACACGATTTACATAATAGTAAAGAACTCGCCCAGATTAATTCAGGAATAGAAACAGTGCTGACTTTATATCAAAATAAGCTCAAAAAAGGAATTGATGTGGTTAAAAACTACAAAGATACTCCACCAATTTGGTGCTATCCAGATGAACTACATCAGGTTTGGACTAACTTAATCCATAATGCTCTGCAAGCCATGAACTATCAAGGAACCCTTTTCATTGATGTTTTCCCAGAGAAACAGCATGTTCATGTCAAAATTGCCGATACAGGTCCAGGGATATCCTCGGAAAATATGCCCCGAATATTTGATGCTTTTTTTACGACGAAGTCCCCAGGGGAAGGAAGTGGATTAGGATTGGATATCGTCAAAAAAATTATTCATAAGCATCAAGGTAAAATAGACGTGAACTCAGTTCCTGGGAATACTCAATTTATCGTTTCCTTACCCTTATCCACTCAGGAGGTGAATTCCCATGCCTAAGCCCATTATTTTATGTGTTGATGATGAAAGTGTCGTTCTTAATAGTCTGAAAATTCAACTTAAAAATGCTTTCTTAGATAACTATATTTATGAACTAGCAGAAAGTGCCGATGAAGCATGGGAGATTATTGAAGAACTCCAAGAAACGGATAATCATTTAATTGTCATTGTCTCCGATTGGCTTATGCCTGGTGTAAAAGGGGATGAGTTTTTAATTCATGTTCATCAAAAATTCCCGAAAGTAATTAAGGTAATGTTGACAGGACAAGCCGATCAGTCAGCTATTGAGCGAGCGCAAAAACATGCCAACCTTTATCAACATATAGCCAAACCTTGGAAACAGGATAAATTAATCGAAACCATCAAATCAGGACTCCAAAAAGTTCAGATGTATGGCCAAGAGTAAGTTTCGTCTTATTCCAAAAAGTAAACTGATTTTACTTGATTTTTTCTGACTCAAATTCGTTATGAATAAACCGGTAATTTTATGTGTCGATGACGAGCATTTTATTTTAGATAGTCTCAAGAGAATGTTGAGACGGGAATTTGGTAAATCTTATCAAGTAGAGTTGGCGGAAAATGGGAGTGGTGCTTTAGAAGTTATCCACAAATGTTTAGCAGAAAATAATGAAGTAGTTCTGGTCATTTCTGATTATATGATGCCCAGAATGAAAGGAGATGAACTGCTGCAAAAAATTCATGAGATTTGCCCTAAAACGATTAAAATTATGCTGACTGGGCAAGCCGATATTGAAGGGATTCGTAAGGTTGTCAATTATGCGAATTTATATCGATATTTGACCAAGCCTTGGCAAATTGAAGATTTGCGCTTAACCATTCGGGAAGCGCTGAATAGCTATTCCCAAGAACAAATGTTAATTGAGACTAATATTCAGTTACAAAAAGCAAATTCAGATCTAGAAAATCTCAATCAAGAACAAGCTCATTTAATTGAATCTTTGAAACAGGCAGAAGATAAATATCGTAGAATTTTTGAAAGTGCTTTAGAAGGAGTTTTTCAAGCGACTCCTGATGGAAAATATATTAGTGCTAATCCAGCTTTAGCTAGAATTTACGGTTATGATTCCCCAGAGGATCTAATCAATGGGATTGTTAATATAGAAGAACAACTCTATGTCGATCGAGAACAGCGACAAAACTTTCTGGAATTAATGGACTCAAATCATGAAGTTTCAGGATTTGAGTCTGAGGTGTATCGGAAAGATGGGACAGTAATTTGGATTTCTGAAAATGCCCGTAGTGTCTACGATAAAGAAGGGAATTTTCTCTATTATCAAGGTTTTATTGAGGAAATTACTGAGCGCAAATCAGCAGAAGCCGAACGACAACAGTTTATTGAAGATATGTTTGAGGTCAATACGAACTTAGAAATTGCCTTAAGTGACTTAGAAAATGCCTTGAACTTAGAGGTGGAACTCAAAAATGCTTACGGTCGATTTGTGCCTCAAGAATTTATTCAGCTTTTGCACAAAGAGAGTATCTTGGATGTAGATATCGGTAATCATGTTCAGCAGGAAATGTCAATTGTATTTTCTGATATCCGAGACTTCACGAGTTTATCAGAAGCCATGAGTCCTGAAGATAATTTTAAGTTTATTAATGCTTATTTGTCTCGAATGGAGACTCCAATTGTTGAGAATAATGGATTTATTGATAAGTATATTGGAGATGCCATTATGGCCATCTTTCATGGTAGTGCAGATAATGCCCTGCAAGCAGCAATTGCTATGCTCAATGAACTCAATAGCTATAATGAAACACGCGGTCGTCCAGGACGACCTAAACTCAAAATTGGGATTGGCATTAATACAGGTTTAATGATGATTGGAACTGTAGGGGGTAAAAACCGTATGGATAGTACAGTTATTAGTGATGCCGTTAATTTAGCTTCCCGACTAGAAGGACTGACCAAAAATTATCAGGTTCCTTTACTCATTTCTGAACATACTTTTTTACGCCTTCAACATGACTCTAACTATCAAATCAGAATTATTGATAAGGTGAGAGTGAAAGGCAAATCGGAACGGGTTTCTGTGTTTGAAGTTTTTAATGCCGATCCGGTGTCTACTCGAAGGGCGAAAATGCAAACAAAAACAGTATTTGAACAAGGGTTAACCTATTACTATTTGCAGCAATTTCATCAAGCTGCTGAATATTTTGAAGAATGTTTACGACTTTGTCCAGAAGACAAGGTAGCGGAAATTTACTTTAACCAAGTGATTGAATATCTTTATGGAAAGGAATAGGAATGCGTCTACTGCAATTTAGTACCTCTCATTATTGTCGCAAAGCTCGCTTAATTCTAGGCTATAAGAAAATTACTTATGACGTAGAAAACCTAACTCCTGGGGTTCATATTCTGCGCGTTAAACCCCTAACTGGGGGGCAAACTGTGCCAGTACTGTTATCAGAGAACCAAGCTATTGGGGATTCGACTGAAATTTGGCACTATCTGGAGAAAGAGCATCCCGATCGCACTCTAATTTTAGGCGATCGCCACCAACACCAGCAAGCCGAACTCCTCGAAGACTGGCTCGACGAAAGTCTAGGCGTTGCCACCCGCTTCATTTACTATCACTATCGCTCTGGAGAGGGAAAATCCATCGATCCCTCCTGGTTCAGCCAAGCTGTCATTCAAATTGTCAAACAACAATATAACATCGGCCCTCGTGCCGTTGCCCTCGCCAGGAGTCGCCTAGAATTAGGCCTGAAAATCCTAGGCGACTCCTGGCAACATCAGCCCTATCTTGTTAGCCAACAGATTAGTATTGCCGATATTGCAGCCGCGGCTCTCCTCAGTCCCCTAGCCCTGATTCCCCACTACAGAACCCAATATCCCTGGTTATTTCAAAGAATAGAGGAAATCCATCAACTTTGTGGGGAAGCCTTACCCCCAGGGTTAGGGAGCTAGGGGAATAGATGAATGGGAGGAATGGGCGATTAACCCTTACTCATTCCCCATTCACCTGATTCCCAAAGCCAACCTTTAAAGGTAATGTGATACAGTCCCCAGGGTTATCCCCCAATCCCCAAATTCTTCCCTATTGGTATAGGATTTATGGTCAAATATAAAGAAAATGTAATCATCCCGACCCAGTTGGGGACACCCACCAAACCCAATCAAATTTCTTAAACTTAAGGAAGGATAATTAAATGTCAATGACCATTGCCACCGACCAAATTGATCGCATTGTATGGAACCAACATCATGACCCCTTTGAAGTTCTTGGCCCCCACAAAATAGAAAATAACGGTAAATCAACCTGGGTCGTGCGAGCCTATCAACCCAACGCCGAATCTGTATCCGTGGTACTGCCGGAAAAACGCCAAGAATACCCCATGCAGTCGGTACATAATCCCCACTTCTTCGAGTGCAACATTGACATCCCCGAACTAAGTAACTACCAACTGCGAATCAAAGAAGGCGAACACGAGCGCATCATCTACGACCCCTACGCCTTCAAATCGCCCAAACTCACCGAATTTGATATTCACCTGTTTGCCGAAGGAAACCATCACCGCATCTACGAAAAACTCGGCGCTCACCTCATGACTGTTGATGGCGTAAAAGGAGTTTACTTTGCCGTTTGGGCCCCCAACGCCAGAAACGTCTCCGTTCTTGGCACCTTCAACAACTGGGATGGCCGTCAGCACCAAATGCGACGCACAGGTAATGGAGTCTGGGAACTCTTCATTCCTGACCTGGGTGTAAACACCCTTTACAAATACGAAATCAAAAACCCTCACGGACACATCTACGAAAAATCAGACCCCTATGGGTTCCAACAAGAAGTCCGGCCGAAAACCAGCTCTATCGTCACTGACCTAGATGACTACACCTGGAATGATGACGATTGGATGGAAGAGAGACGCAATACTGACCCCTTAAACAAACCGGTTTCTGTCTACGAACTCCATTTAGGGTCATGGCTCCATGCATCTTCAGAAGAACCCGCTAAACTACCCAATGGTGAAACTGAACCGGTTGTCATCACTTCAGAACTCAACCCTGGTGGTCGCTTCCTCACCTATCGCGAACTGGCTCATACACTAATTCCCTACGTTAAAGAACTAGGTTTTACCCATATTGAACTACTTCCCGTCGCCGAACACCCCTTTGATGGTAGTTGGGGTTACCAAGTCACGGGTTATTATGCCGCGACCTCCCGGTTTGGAACGCCCCAAGATTTCATGTACTTTGTCGATCAATGTCACCAAAACGGCATTGGAGTCTTAGTAGACTGGGTTCCCGGACACTTCCCCAAAGATGGTCATGGTTTGGCCTTTTTTGATGGCACCCATCTCTACGAACATGCTGACCCTCGGAAAGGAGAACATAAGGAATGGGGAACCTTAGTGTTTAACTATGGACGCAATGAAGTCCGCAACTTTTTAGTCGCTAATGCCCTATTCTGGTATGACAAATTCCACATTGATGGAATGCGCGTCGATGCGGTTGCTTCCATGCTCTATCTCAATTATCTGCGTAAGGATGGGGAATGGGTCGCCAACCAATATGGCGGCCATGAACATATTGAAGCGGCTGATTTCCTGCGTCAAGTCAACCATTGTTTATTTAGCTATTTCCCTGGAACGATTTCTGTGGCGGAAGAATCCACATCTTGGCCAATGGTGTCTTGGCCAACTTATGTGGGTGGTTTGGGCTTCAATTTGAAGTGGAACATGGGCTGGATGCACGATATGTTGGACTATTTCAGTCTCGATCCCTGGTTCCGCCAGTTCCATCAAAACAATGTCACGTTCAGCATTATGTATCACTATAGTGAGAACTTTATGCTGGCGCTCTCCCATGATGAGGTGGTGCATTGCAAGAGTAGCATTATTGGTAAGATGCCCGGGCCAACCGATGACCCGAACCATTGGCAAAAATTTGCTAGTGTGCGCGCTCTGTTTAGTTATATGTATGCTCACCCTGGCAAAAAAACTTTGTTTATGGGCATGGAGTTTGGCCAGTGGAATGAGTGGAATGTGTGGAGCGATTTAGAGTGGTATTTGTTGCAGTATGAAGAGCATCAAAAACTGAAGAAGTTTATGAGTGAGGTTAATGCTCTATATCGTAGCGAGCCGGCTCTTTATACTCAGGATTTTAATCAAGAAGGGTTCTCTTGGATTGATTGTAATGATAATAATCATAGTGTGGTTTCTTTTATCCGTCGGGATAAGGAATCCGATGATTTTTTGGTGATTGTTTGTAACTTTACGCCTCAACCCCATTCCCACTACCGCATTGGAGTTCCTGAACCGGGATTCTATACGGAGTTGTTTAATAGTGATTCCTATGAGTTTGGCGGTAGCAATATGGGGAATTTGGGGGGTAAATGGACGGATGAGTGGTGGTTCCATAATTATCCCTATTCGGTTGAGTTGTGCTTACCTCCGTTAGGGGTGTTGTATTTGAAGTTGGATCGGGAAAAAACTCAGGCTGCGTTTCAGGTAGATGCGGTTGAAGTTGGAGAGGCTGAAGCGGTGTAAAGGCTAATGTCTTCTATAAGTGACGGCTAAAAATTAACCTTGGTTAAAGGCTCGGTTCCCTAAATAACGGGGACTGGGTTTTTTCTTGCGCTTCGAGTACAGACATGGAATATATCAAAGCATCCTGGCAGAACTGCAACCGGAACGGATGCTCTATCTTGCGGTTCCCAAACGAACGTATGAAACGATTTTGACTGAAAAGCTAGGTCAACTCATTTTAAGAGATTGGGAGATCAAACTGATCGTTTTTGATGATGTGGAACGGAGGATTATTCAATGGATACCCTAGAGAACTATCGTGAACTGGTTCGTAATCCGATCCTCAAATATGGGCAATATAAACCGTCTAATGGGGAGATTGAACCGGAAGCGATCTTAGATTTGGAGCGCGATCGCTATGAACTGATGAATGTCGGTTGGGATAACCAGCGGCGCGTCCATGGTTCTGTTATTCATATTGATATTATTGAGGGCAAAATCTGGATTCAACACGACGGAACCAATATTTCAGTGGCGGAAGAGTTGGTAGAGTTAGGTGTTCCTCCACAGGATATTATTTTAGGCTTCCATCCTCCCCATGTACGTCAATACACTGATTTTGGTGTGGCTTGAATATGCGATCGCTCAACGGAAAAAGCCCCAGGCGATCGCGCTAGGGGCTTTTGAAATTAATTTTTCATCGCGGTTTGGGTTTTAGATGCCATCCACAGATGGAAGAGAAAGAACTCCGTACGATCGCCTAATTCAACCAAGAAGATTCCTTCTTCTGCTTGAGGATTAGACGTTAACCACGTGCCTCGTAAGCTGACTTCCATGTAATCGCAATCTACCCGATCTAACGTAATCCGGTCATCAACCTGATGGCGTACCTGGGTTTCTAATAAGCGCATTTCTGGTAAATCCGCAGGCAGTAGGAAAGAGGCTGTTGTCTTGTCTAGGGAGATTGGCTCACCCACGCGCAATAGAAATGTTAAGCGAGCGGTGACCCAATCTTCCAAGGATGTGGCAAAGCGCTCTAGATGAAAATCATTATCTAAATAGGTTAACTTCAACATATTTCCTAGCCTCCATACGCATCCAGGTCTCTTTGATGTTCTCTCCAGAACTGTTCCGCAAACGCCACAGCCGGGTGGATTGGTGCTTTCGGTTGAGTTCGTAGTTTAAGGCCGGATTGTTCTGGGGTGCGATCGCCCTTGCGAGAATTACAAGATTGACAAGCAATCACCACATTATCCCAACTGTGTTGACCTCCTTTTGACCGAGGGATCACATGATCGATCGTCAAATTCTTCTTACTACCACAGTATTGGCACATTTGTTTATCTCGCCGTAACAGCTCTTTTCGGTTAACGGGCGGTGTTTTCCAAATGCCCTCTGTCCCCGCAAAAGTCAATCGGATATGTTCAGGAACCATCAGTACTAAATTAGGAGAGCGAACCATCCATTCTTGTCCTTTGACTAAATCTAAAGGTTCGGCTTTTCCAGTCACCAAAAGGGCGATCGCTCGTTTAAGATCGATCTGACTGACGGGTAAGTAGTTCTTAGAAAATACGACTACCGATTGACTTAAAACATGGGTTGCACTGGTCACGACTAAGTTCCTCATAAAATTACCCCCGCTTCGGGTTAGGAACGAAGCGGGGGTAAACACAACAGGAGAATGCTTTGAGTTTTACCCAGGTACACTCTCTAATTTGTACCTTTGGCTTCGCTGATCGGCTCGGATGTTTGCCTGTAGCACATCCTGGATTATGGTATCCCAGGGTTCAGAATGATTTCTAAAACCGCAAGATATCTCGATGGTTCCTATATTCTTACTTCGATCGCCCATTTCTCCATAGAGACTTAGGCCACATAAGCCGTATTGATCGCGGCTATGGTTAGAGTTGGTCGATCGGGCAAAATCAGGAATCACGGGAATTTTTGGCTGCAAGGTGTAAGGATTGACTTTTAAATACTACACTGATATTACAGAGTTGTCCACCCATTGAGGAAAAAAATCATGTACACCCTCCCAAGAACATCAACAACCGATATGGAAGTTACGAGCATCCGCTTAGAAAAAGAACTCAAACAACAGCTCAAGAAACTGGCTGGCAATCAGGGCTATCAAGCTATGGTGCGAGATATTCTGTGGAATTATGTGCAACAGCGATCGGATGACTATCAATGTCAATATTATCCGGAAGACATTCGCTCTACTATAGAGGCGATCGCTCATCAAGAAGAACGCTGTGCCATTACTGGCAATCCCATTCACCCCAATCAACCCATGTTACTCGGACTCACTCATCACGGGGAGTTTGTTCCCCTCAGTCCTCGCGCTCTGCCATAGCCCTTCAAACTTGGATCAACTCGTAGTAAACCTCTGAGGTTCTGTTCCTGCTTCGTTCCCTTTATTCTACCGAAGCAGGACGGTGTTTTCATGCTCCATTAAGGGGTACAATGGTATCCAGGATAGAGTAGTGTGGAGTAAATCGCTGATGTATTCTGAAGACACAGACGCAACAGAAATTACATTTTTCTACGATACGGGAGAATCAGAAGCTTTTAGTTTACCCATTGCTCCAGAGGAGTTTCAAAAGCAGGTGAGTTTGCTCTTGGAACGCCCCTGGTTAACGTTTCATTTGTTCGATCGCACCATTTGGATCTGTATGGCTAGGGTGGTGAAAGTGGAGGTCAAACCTTCACTACCAGGTATTGTGGGCGTGGGCGTATTCCCCAGTGTGGAAGAAATGACTGCGATTCAACGGGGATCGAGGGGACGGTTTGTGTGATCGAAATTCCATGGCAAAGGGCGATCGCTCACTCAGATCCCTAGCTCAAGATCAATCGATTCTCTTCGAGAACTCACCAAATTAACTGGCATCAGTCACAGCCATTTGCACTTAACTCTGAGATGATTAAAGTATAAGAGTTAATCGCGGTCTACATCCGGATTGACCCTTACATTTCACCGATAGAGTTTGTGGATATGACAACTAGAGTGTTTGATTTTGAAGTCCTCTCTTACATTCATCCTAATGGAAGCCTACGCAAGTACGGTAGTTTAGAATGTCAGCGCTATGGCTGTGATTATCGGATTATTTCCCCGATTAATCGCCAGGATGCTTCTGCTGAAAAAGAAACCTATGAAGAGTTGATTGCTAAATTAAATCAAACTCGGATCAAGCGTATTAAAACTAAAGAAGATACAACCTTAGATGAAGCGTTTCGGATTGTTTTTCATTTAGCCAATTCCCAGGAAAAACAAGCTTAGGGAATAGGTAATGGATAATAGGGCAAACTCAGGTGTACCCGTTCCTTGAATAGTCCATAAACAGTGTTGTTTTATCAGCTTAATTCCATTACCGATTACCAGCGCTTCGCGCTATGTTGTTTAAGGGTTTAGCCATCAGGGTTGCCTTCCGATCCATTTCCCGGTGAGGATGTAGGAGGTAGATCAATTTTCTTCAATCCCGAACGTTCAGATTCCAGAAGATTGATTAGGGTCTCATTCAAAACGCTAGGATTCATAAAGAAAACCTTAGAGTTAGGACTAGCGGTAAGCTTTTCATTCGTATCTAGATAATGTCGGGCGATGATAAATTGGATAAATTCAGGGCTTCCAGAGTCCATTCCTAACGCCTCAGCCAAGATTTTCATCGATTGCGCTCCACCTTGGGCTTCAATAATCGAAGCCAGACGTTGGCTTTCCGCTGCTCGTTCTTTTTCCAAAGATTCAAGAATAGTTTTTGGCGGAGTAATATCTCGAACTTCTACTCGAATTAACTTCACTCCCCAAGAGTCAGTAATAGAGTCAATTTGTTCCAGCAAAGATTGATTAATTTCTTTGATTCCTGAAAAGGTTTGGCTCATTTCTAGGCGGCCAATTTCCCCTCGCAAATTAGTTAACACTAAGTTTTCTAAGGCATGTTCAATATCGTTAATGGCATAATAGGCACGTCTTAGGTTGACAATTTGCCAGTAAACGATCGCATCAACGGCTAACGATACATTATCTTTGGTGATTGTTTGTTGGGGAGGGACATCCAATAAACGCTCACTCATCAAGGCTCGAATCACGACTTTTTCCAGCAGCGGTATAATAAAATTTACCCCAGGGCCTAGGGTACGGTGATATTTGCCCAAGCGCTCAACTAAGCCTTGATAAGGTTCCGGAATGATGACTAGGGAACCCGATAGACAGGCGATCGCCACTAAAAAGAAAATAATAATACTGGGAATCATGGAACTATCCTGATCGCGCAAAGAAGGGAGAAGGCCAAACCTGAGGAATCCTTTATAGTGAAAAGGAACCCCTAATGATTTAAGTTTACAGGTTTAAGTTTTAATCGATTAACCATGCTCCTACACCCCCAAGACCGCACTAAACTTGATTCTAGCGACGATCTCCAGTTTTATGCTTTTCCTCGGTTCGTCACCCATGTGGATGAGGGGTTTATCCAGCAGTTAACTGACCTTTATCGCGATCGCCTCAAACCCCAGACCCGAATTTTAGATTTAATGAGTAGTTGGGTTTCCCATCTTCCTGAAGACATGACATTTGAGCATGTGGAAGGCCATGGTTTAAATGAAGAAGAGTTAGCCAAAAACCCCCGATTAAATCACTATTGGGTGCAAAACCTCAATCAAACTCTGCAACTGCCATTTGAGGATCGAAGCTTTGATGCGGTTCTCAATTGTGTCTCCATACAATATTTGCAATACCCCGATGCCATCTTTAGTGAAATTCACCGCATCCTAAAACCCGGTGGAGTTGTCATTGTCAGCTTTTCTAACCGCATGTTTTATCAAAAAGCGATTCAAATTTGGCGTGACGGTACAGATAAAACTCGCCTCAAACTTCTTAAACAATATATCCAATCAGTATCTGGATTTACAGAACCTGAATTCATTGTGCGTCTACCTAACGTTCCGACCCTCTTGCAACTCATGGGTTGGGGAGGAGGAGATCCCTTTTATTCCGCGATCGCCTACCGCCAAGATCCAACTTGAATCAATTATCATCACCGAACCTTATGCATCATAGCCTTACAGGACTCCTTGCACCCTCTGTTAACGATCCCATGTCTTCCGATCGCCCCCAATTCGATCTAGCGCTACCCAGTTCTAAAGAAGGATTATGGGATTGGAATCTACCCACTGGGCGCATATTTTTCAATACAAATTGGCAGAAAATTCTGGGATTTTCCGAATCCGAATTACCCCAAACCTTTAGCGAATTTGAAGCCTTAATTCATTCAGAGGATCTACCCATACATCAAGCCGCTCTCCAAGCCCATATTCAAGGGGGGACTGAATTTTATGAAAGTACCTACCGCTTACACTGCCCTAGTGGTGGCTATCGGTGGATTTTAGCCCGTGGATTATGTTATCGCTATAGTGATGGAACCCCTTATCGTTTAGCGGGTTCCCACACAGATGTTACTTCGTTTAAGAAAGCCCAGGAACAAGAATCTGTCCTCCGCTTAATTACCGATCAAATTCGCAGTAGTTTAAACTTAAAAACGATTTGGAAAACAGCCGTCGATCAAATTCAAAAACTTTTGGATGCCGATCGAGTACTCATTTACCAATTTGAACCGAACTGGAAAGGATCGGTGATTGTCGAAAAAGTAGTAGGCAACTGGGGATCGACCTTGGGAGAAGTTGGAGCAGATGATTGTTTTTCTCAAGACTATGCCAAGCTCTATAAAAATGGCAGAGTTAGAGTGATTCATGATATCTTAACCTCCCATTTGGATGAGTGTCATGTCAATTTCTTACAAAAATTTGATGTCCGTTCTAATCTGATTGTCCCGATTATTATCAAAGAAGAATTATGGGGTTTATTGATTGCCCATGAATGCAAGCGATCGCGCCGTTGGAAAGAATCAGAAGTTACCCTATTATCCCATGTAGCTAAACAGTTAGCGATTGCCATTTATCAAGCCAATTTGTACGATCAATCTCAGCAGGCAGTTCAAGAATCAGAAGAAAAGGCTCATGAATTAGAGCTGGCTTTGCTCAAACTGCAAAAAACTCAGGCTCAATTAATTGAAAGCGAGAAACAATCTTCTATTGGTCAATTGGTCGCTGGAATTGCCCATGAAATCAATAATCCCGTAAGCTTTATTTATGGAAATATTGATTTTGCCAAAGCCTATCTCAATGATTTGTTAGAATTAGTTCAGTTATACCAAAATACATTCCCTGAGCCAGGAAATGAGATTGAACATTTTTCTGAGGATATTGATTTAGAGTTCTTGCAAGATGATTGCATGGATTTATTAGACTCCATGAAGAACGGAGCTTCTCGGATTCGCGAAATTGTTTTATTTCTGAGGACATTTTCCCGATTAGATGAAGCTCAAATGAAACGAGTGAATCTCCATGATGGTATTGAAAGCACATTGATGATTGTGAATCATCGCTTACAGAAGAATGGTAATCGCCCAATGATTGAGGTGTGTAAAAACTATGGCGTTTTGCCTCCAGTTGAATGCTATGCTGGACAACTCAATCAAGTATTTATGAATATATTAGTCAATGCTATTGATGCGATTGATAGTGCCTGGGAACATTACTCCAATCGAGATAGTCCAGAAATTAGGATTACCACTGAAGATTGGCACATGGAATCTGTCAAAATATTGATTACTGATAATGGGGTGGGAATGTCAGACTTAATTCGCCAGCGTTTATTTACGCCCTTTTACAGTACCAAACCGGTTGGGAAAGGCAAAGGACTAGGCTTGAGTTTATGTCATGCTATTATTGTTGATCATCATGGGGGAAAATTATCCTGTGACTCTGAACCTGGAAAGGGCACAACATTTATCATTGAATTGCCCTTGCACCAGAGTTAAACTCTTCGCACTAGGGAATAGGCCTATGATATAGTGATTCTCTTCTATTGCTATTCGTACCTATTGCCTCAAACAAGAACCGAAACATCCTAACCCACTCATTCGTGGCTATAGAATGAGGATTCAAAAGTTTATTTCAGAGGCAGCGCCAAGCACTGCAAAACCAATGAAAATAGATTAAGACTGAACAGATAATTGCTCTTGTATTTGCTGAATTTTGCGATCGCGGAATGCCTCTAAAGCCTTTTGCAGGTCTTCCGGTTCTACGCCTTCTGGTAGATCGACTGTAGAGAGCGACTGAATCATACCAGAAACCAATTGACTGAATCCCTCAATCCGATCGTCAGCCGATAACTTCTGTTGAGCAGGTTGCGCTACAGTAGGACGAGTAAGAATCGGCGAAACTTTATAATTCAACATTCCTAAGCACCTCTGATTCAAATAGATGACCCTAAAATCTTACTTCTTATCATAAGAACATGTCTCGGATATGACAACATCCTTGTTACAATTATAGACGTTTATCTATCTTTCTTGTCTATATAAGCACCAAAAATAAGTACAATCACATACAAGTCAATCGATGAAGTGAGAAGGATAGTATAATGAAGAAGTATTCTGTCAAAGAATTTGTTGATTCCCCCATGAATAACCCCAAAGAAGGGGGAATGACTGCCAACGGTCTTGCTTATATCTACCACTATGAAAACCAGCATTGGTTACAATTTAAAGATCCAATTCAAGTCTATTGTTTAAGTGGAAATTCGGGTAACCCGATCGCGACTTTAGAGGAGATTGAAAACCAAGTGGAAACACAGGGCTATTATGCGGTGGGAATGCTCAGTTATGAAGCTTCTGCAGCCTTTGATAGTGCCTTAACGGTTCATGAAGACCCTGATTTTCCCCAACTTTGGTTTGCCCTGTACGATCGCCCCTCGCGTATCCTCAGCCCCCAGGAATTCATCAATCTCCACAGTGATATTACCGATGCGGGCATAAGCTGGGAAAGTGAACTGACTGAAGCCGACTTTCACGAGGCGATCGCCCGGGTTCAAAATTACATCAGCCAAGGGGATACCTTTCAAGTTAACTACTCCTTCCGCCTGCGATCGCCCTTTAGCGGCGATCCGCGCTGGGCATTAAATCTTCTGAGGAGATCGTCACCCGCCCCCTATTCGGCTTACCTAGACATGGGGCGCTATATCATTGCGTCTGCTTCCCCCGAACTCTTTTTCACTCTTAAGGGTTCTACCTTCACCAGCAAACCCATGAAAGGAACCGCCCCACGGGGAAAAACCCTAGCTGAAGATCGTCAACTTGCCGAATGGTTGTACCATTCCCAGAAAAATCGCGCTGAAAACGTGATGATCGTCGATATGGTTCGCAATGATATCGGCAGAGTCGCCACCATTGGCAGCGTCCAAGTCCCGCGCTTATTTGAAGTCGAGCGCTACTCTACCGTCTGGCAAATGACTTCAACGGTGACGGCTCAAACGCGATCGCCCCTAAGCCAAATTCTGGCCAACATTTTCCCCTGTGCCTCCATCACGGGCGCACCGAAAGCTCGCACGATGGAGATTATTAAAGAACTTGAAGGCTCTCCCCGACGCATCTATACTGGGGCGATCGGTTATTTGAGTCCGGGACGCACAGCCCTATTTAATGTTGCCATCCGTACCCTCCTGATCGATCGACACACCCAACAAGCTGAATACGGGATCGGTAGCGGCATCGTCACCGACTCTAATAGTCAAGAAGAATATCAAGAATGCTATATCAAATCCCGCGTTATCATTGAGCAACAACCTCCCTTCTCCCTCCTCGAAACCCTCCTCTGGACTCCCCAATCTGGCTATTTCCTGCTCTCTTACCACCTGCAACGGCTCCAAGACTCAGCCGAATACTTTAATATTCCCCTAGATCTCTCCCAATTACTCCACCAGTTCCAAACCCTAGCTCCTACACTCAACCGCTCTGCCCACAAAATTCGTCTTCTGATCGATCCCCAAGGAGAATTCACCCTAGAACCCTCTCCTATTTCTCCTTCCTCCTCCCTCACCCCCATCACCCTCAAACTTGCCCCCCAACCGATTGACTCCTCCAACATCTGGCTTTATCACAAAACAACCCATCGCCAAGTTTATACTCGAGCTAGTGCTTCGGTTACCGAGTGTGATGAGGTGCTGCTCTGGAACGAACGCCATCAAATTACCGAAGCCAGTATTGCCAACGTTGTCCTCCATTGGCAGGGACAATGGATTACCCCTCCCGTCACCTGTGGACTTTTACCGGGTACATTCCGCGCTTGGCTTTTAGAGCGGAATCTGATTCACGAACACCCCATTACTCTGGATATGATCGCTCCCTCTTCTACTGTGTATCTGATTAACTCAGTTAGAGGATGGCAAAGTGCGCGGTTGATCGGCTCGCACTAATCAGGGATTTAAAGATCCTGTAACTCCATCACTTGCCAGTGATACCGTTATCTTCAATGAAACCGAACTCGACGTTCATGAGAACTTAAATGGGAGGTATCCCCATTTAATTCCATAATTGAGCGATCGCCATCCTTAATCACCTTGACTACAGCGCACAAAGAAGCATTTACATCTACTCCTGTCACTCCATCAACTAATCCCATAGCCATTCCTAATACAGACGCACCATGGCCGATAAATAATAAATCTTCATGAGGAAACCGCTCAACTAACTCTCGGATGGTTTGTCCCGCACGGGCAAAACATTGGGTCTCAGTTTCGGGATAGCAAGGCTTTCCCTCAATCGGAACCTCTGGATCGATGCGCGGAAACTGAGCGGCTAATTCTGATAATGAACGGGTTTGGGGACACTCCGTCATCCATTCTGGATTTAGCCACTCTCCCAAACCCCAATGTAGGCGCAGCGGTACATCCAGAACATTCGCCACTCCATGGGCGGTTTGCACCGTTCGCAGAAAGGGAGAGGCAAAAATCCGGCTGATTCCTTCTGATTTTAGGCGATCGGCTAATTCCTGAACTTGAACTAAGCCATCGTCAGACAAAGGCGGATCGTAACGGCGATCGGCCGTATTAAACCACTCCGGATTGACAAAATCCAAGCGGTTGGCATGTCGCGCAATCCAAATGGTTTGAGCCATATATAAATTTTCAATAGTTTTTCTTTTAAAATTGATACTAGGTCATTGTAGCAACTCTAGAATCATGGATCGATTTGTGAATTCCCGTAAACCCCTTGTTCTTCTTGTTTTAGGCCTACTTCTGCTTGGTGGCAGAACAGTTGCCCAAACTTTGCCCATTGCTGAACGACTAATTGAATTTGATTCCTCTCCTGGGGAAGAGCTGTTAATTGAAAGCCGTGCTAGACAAGATTATGTGCCCTTGAGCATTCAGTTTGAAACCCAAAAAAACCAGGCTTTTTGTGGCGTTGCCAGTATGGTGATGGTCTTAAATGCTTTGGGGATTGAGGCTCCTGATGCACCCGAATATGGTCGCAAAATGTTTACCCAGGATAATATTTTTAATGCCCAAACCGATCGAGTGATCGCCAGAGAAACGATCGCCAAACAAGGTATGACTCTAGAAGAGTTAGGTGCGTTTTTAGCTCGTTATCCCCTAAAAACCCAGGTTTATCACGGGGGCGATCTGAGTTTGCAGGAATTTCGCCAGTTAATGGTAGAAAATTTGCAGCAGCCTGATAATTTTGTGTTAGTCAATTATCTGCGAAAGTCCATTGAACAGGAGCGAGGGGGACATATTTCTCCAGTCGCCGCCTATCATCAGCAGAGCGATCGCTTCTTGATCCTCGATGTTGCCCGCTATAAGTATCCTCCCGTTTGGGTAACGGCCGAAGATCTCTGGAATTCCACCCGCACCGTAGATTCGGTTTCTGGGAAAACTAGGGGCTTAGTGCTGCTGAATGCCATTAACAATTAACCATTATGGGGTTAGTCTATCTCCAGATCTGAAGGATTTTCCCATCCCCTAACCTAATTCTCGGTAGAATTAGGATCGAAAGGGCCAGAGGTATAATTATCTAAATCAGTGCTATTCTCTAACCTTAATCCCTGGGGGGTTTTGACAATAATGTTATCTCCTCCCAAGGCCTGAGCTTCCGCTAAAGCTTCTCCAGCCGTAACAATTAAGGTAACTTCAGAATCATCATTACGAGGGACGACACTACTCACCCCTAAGCTAACGGTGATATAGGGACTAATGGGGGAGTTGGGATGGACTAATTTGAGGCTACTGATTTCTGAATGGATATAGGTGGCTACTTGCATGGCTCCTTCAACGTTAGTTTGGGGCAATAAAATCGCGAACATTTCTCCCCGATAACGAGCAACCATATCTGCTGGACGTTTCACCACAGAGCGAATAGCATCAGCAATGCTTTTTAAGCATTCATTGCTCGTTTGAGAGCCGTAGCTATAGACATAGGGCTTAAAATAATCAACGCGACAGACAATTAGGGATAGGGGTTTCAAATCTCGTTTCATCCGTCGCCATTCTTGCTCGATAAATTCGTTAAAGCGACGACGGTTGGGGAGTTGGGTGAGGCGATCGAAAAGAGTGAGATTTTTAACTTGTTTGTTAACAGCTTCTAATTCTTGGCGAGTAGTCCATTCTACATAAGAGAGTTGTTCATACTGATAAATAATAAAATAACAGACCAGGAGAGTCATGGCCAAAAAGAGGAAAGATTCCACAGTGATGGTATGGGATAATTCACTGGGAGGAAAGCCAAAAATCCAGTGATTTACGCAAAAATAAGCAATAACCACCCCTTGAGCAATGATATGAATGGGCCAAGAAACAGGTATGGCAGTCGCTTGCATGAGAAACATGACGAGCCAAAGTTCTGGTTGAAATTCACACACTCCGGCGGCTGTTCCCAGAACTTGGGGTAATAGGGTTACCGACCAGGATAATCCGAGGAATAGTAAGCTAGGATGGCGGCGACCAAATTGGGTTTTTTGTAATCCCCAACAACCGACTAGGGCAAATAGGGTCGTAATGCGAGCGCTGAGGAGTTCACTGGCAAATTGCTCACCATAGAGGATCGCTTCAAACAAGGCTATGGCGAAAACTCCACCTAGGGTAATCCAAATAGTTGTCTGAAGACGGGCTAAGATGAGAAACTTGCGCCATTCAGGTTCGATGCGTGCATCTTTTTCCCCAGTTTTTTTTATGTCTTCCAAGGAAGCTGAGTCGTCTTGAGAAGATTGTTTTGGCTTAGATCCCTGATTCATGGTTTATAGGCTATCCGATCGCCTGTTCCGTAATGGACTGTTTAATCGGTTTTGCGATAGTTTACATTAACCGAGGTTCCCAGGTATATCATTCATCGACTAAGTGGATTGACCTGTGCTCTCTCACTGAATGGGGGGTGGAGTTGGCTGGAGCTGAGGCCGAGCCAAATTCCTCGTTTTGCTATACCTGTGTTTTGAATGTGTCTCTAGAGCAATAGGTCATAGCTTACAATTTTAGCGGAAAGGTTGTTCTCTCTGGCGATTTTGAGAACGGGATGTGTTATGGGTTTCAGTATGGTTAATCTTAATCAGGAATTTCAACAAGCCTATCAGTACCAGCGAGAGGGGAATTGGGAAGCGGCTCTCCTTAGATATGAGCGGGTTTTAGAACTCGATCCTCAACATATGAGTACCCTGGTGAATTTAGGGGTTTTGTATAAGCAACAGGGTGAATATGAGCAGGCATCTCGGTTATATGAGCGGGCATTGCAACAAAAGCCTAATCATGTGATTGCTCATTACAATTTAGCTTTGGTCTACGAGCAACAAGGACGGTTATCGGATGCGGTGCGTCATTATAGCCATGGGTTGTTGTTTCAGCCGACGGATGAAAATTTATGCCAACATCTTCAGGCGGCGTTGGTTGCTCAGGGAAGTTTTCAGAGCGATCGCCCTTTGTATGAGCAAGCACTGCATCAGGTTTCCCTGAGCCTATCGGCTTTTATGGAGTTGATTGCTTTTCTCCGTCAGGAAGAATGCTTGGAAGTGGCGATCGCGCTTTTGGAGGCGGCGATCGAGCAATATCCTGACCGACCCGCACTCTATTCTCTTTCTGGTGGTATTTATAATCAGATGGGAAATTATGCTGAGGCGATGAAGGGGTTTGAACAGGCGATCGCGCTCTCTCCTCAAGATCCGAATTATATCCAATATTTAGGGATTATTTTAGCGAAACAAGGAAATTGGGAAGCCGCTCAATCTTATCTGCGAGAGGCTCTGAGTCTTGCCCCTCATCTGGGTAAAGCCAGGCGATGGCTCAATTTGGTCAATCTTGTGGGTTCCGAGCCGCCTCAAGTTGAGTTTAAGTCCCACCATCAGGTAATTCAATTGGAGATTACGGGTAAAAATTTGGATGTGGAATTAACGCAGGTGAATGATCGCCAGTTCTATGAACAGCCGGAACTCGATTTTATCAACGAGACGCTGACACGGCGATCGGCGATCGTTGATGTGGGTGCGAATACAGGCAACCACTTGGTCTATTTTGCCAAAATATTAGGGGCACAACTGGTAATTCCAATTGAATTTCAACCCGATAGTATTGCAGCACTGAAAACCAATATCGCCTTGAATCAAATTACTAATGTGGACCTGTCTAAATTAGGCTATGCTGTAGGGAAAAACTCCGGTCGTGCCCAACTCACCCATCATCCTACTGGCGATCTGTGTTTAACAGAACTCAAGCAAGATCCCAACGGAACGGTAGAAGTTTTACCTCTCGATCGGCTGATCGCTACTCCTGTAGATTTCATTAAAATGGATGTGCAAGGATTAGAAATTGAAGTTTTAGAGGGTGCTGAGGGTCTATTTCGGCAATACCAACCCCATGCACTGATTGAAGTCACCAAAAGGAATAAACCCGGATTTTTAAGCTTCCTGGAGCGAATTAATTACAAGATTATCAAAGAGTTTCGAGAATGGAATTACAGCAACTTCTACATTTCACCGTGATAGCTCTAGGTAAAAGACAAGAGGGAATAGGCAAAGGGGCAAACCGGGTTTTCCCTATTCCCTATTCCCTATTCCCTATTCCCTAGCCTGCCCTACAGGTCATCTAAAGCTGCGAGTAACGTCTGCATGTCTGCATTGGGGTGAAGGAAGGAGAAGAGGTGCTTATAGCGCAAAATTCCCCGGCGATCGAGGACAAATTGGGCGGGTAGGGGTGCGCCTAAGGCTTGACCGACGGCGTAGGCGCGGAAAGTGGTGCAGTCTGGATCGGAGAGTAGGGGCATTTTGAGACCCAAATCTTGAACCACGATCGCACTTTGTTCGGCAGAAGTGCTAGTGATTAATAGCACTTCTGCCCCGCGTTCTGTAAACGCTTCATACTGTTCGTTCAGTTCTTTGATGTGAGGGAAACAGAGGGGACAGTATTGTTTTTCAGTAAAAATCCGTGTAAAAGCCACGATCGCCGGTTTTTGCTCGCGGTAGTCTGAAAGCCGCACAGTTTCCCCATGGGTGATATTGGGGAGTTGAAAGTCAGGGGGCATCAGTCCCACATCCCAACGACTGGTTGCGGGAATGGGGAAAAAGTTGTTGGCAAAGCGTTGATTGAGTAAACCGCGAAAGTCTGTTGAAGTAACCATTTTGGGTAATGGGTGATGCTTCTTAAGGTAGGACTTCTAGTAGTGTAATACTATTGGTGTCCTGAACTATTTAGATTGGGCTTGCTGTTGCCACTGACTTAACTGCTCTGGAAACTGGGGCGATTGTAAACCATTGAGCCATAAGACAAGGGCATCTTCACCCGTTTCTTGATAATACTTGCGTCTGCGTCCAGCCGTGAGAAAGCCGAATTTTTGATAGAGTCCTAGGGCGCTATGGTTTGAGGCTTTTACTTCTAGAGTGGCTCTCTCTAAACCCCTTTGTCGTGCAGATTCTAATAAAGCACACAGTAGAAATTGCCCTAAGCCTTGATTTTGATACTGGGGATGAATGGCTAAAATGGTCAGATGAGCTTCTTCCACGATCGCCCAATAACAGCCCAATCCAACCAACTCCTCACCCAAAGATAAGCCCAATAACTCACTCTGTGGACTCTCAAGTTCCCTTTGGTAAGCGTCTAAACTCCATAACTGACCAAAACAGAGGCGATCGAGGGTAAGCACAGCGTCTAGGTGTTCTGGGGCGATCGCATGGAGAACAACAGGCACAGAAACGGATGGGTTCATAGGGATGGGAATATAGGGAGATCTTACAAGGGAATGATTTTAACTATTGGTGAATTGCAGTTCACCATGGACAATAGAGTATAGAACGAATTAATAATGAATAACGAACCCTCTTCCTGAGATTATGGTATCCACACCCTCCCGCATTACCTCACCCCATGGCACAGATTATCTTTCCCCGGTTGAAGAGCCTCTTGGCGATCGCTCACCGAATCAACATTTACTTCCTCTTACCGCTCAAGTGAACAGCAACGATCAATTAACCATCGGTGGTGTAGCTGTTTCTGAATTAGTGAAAACCTATGGCTCTCCCCTCTATATCCTCGATGAAGAGAGCTTACGTGCTGCCTGTCGCCAATACCGAGAAGCCCTTAAACGCTACTATCCAGGAGAAGCAACGGTTCTGTATGCCTCAAAAGCATGGAATTGTTTAGCCATTTGTGCGATCGCCGGCTCAGAAGGATTAGGTATTGATGTCGCTTCGGGTGGAGAACTTTACACTGCCCTACAAGCAGGAGTTGCAGCCGATCAGATTTACTTCCATGGCAATAATAAATCCGCTACCGAACTCGCCGAAGCTCTAGACGTTGGCTCTCATGTAGTTGTCGATAACTGGTTAGAATTAGAAACCTTGGCGCAGCTCAGTGGCGCTCAAGGAAAAACTGTTCCGATCCTCATTCGGATTACACCTGGCATCGAATGTCACACCCATGAATATATTCGCACGGGACATATTGACAGTAAATTTGGCTTCGATCCCAATCAAATTGAAGCGGTTCTCAAAGAAATTGCCCAACAACCGAGCCTAGATTTCCAAGGATTCCACGCCCATATCGGCTCCCAAATTTTTGAACTTGAACCCCATAAAGATCTCCCCGGAGTGATGGTGCAATGGTTCCTGAAAGCTAAAGAAATTGGCTTATCTCCCTCTGTCCTAAATGTAGGTGGCGGCTTAGGAATTCGCTATACCGAAGACGACGATCCCCCCTCCATTGACGCTTGGGTCAAACAAGTTTGTACCGCGATGGTAGCAGCCTGCAAAAACGCCCAAATTGCTCCCCCGCACCTAATCTGTGAACCCGGACGTTCCTTAGTCGGTTCATCCTGTATCACCGCCTACACCGTCGGCTCCCGTAAAGCCATTCCTGACATGCGAACCTATATCGCTGTAGATGGAGGCATGTCCGATAATGCTCGCCCGATCACCTATCAAGCTCTCTATCGTCCTGTAGCTGTCGATCGCATGGCCCAACCCTGTACGGAAACCGTAACCGTTGCTGGTAAACATTGCGAATCTGGCGATATTCTGATCCAACAAGCTCAACTTCCCCCCTTGCAATCTGGGGATATCCTCGCCATTTTAGCCACGGGAGCATACAACTATAGTATGGCTTCCAACTATAACCGCGTTACCCGACCAGCCGCTGTCTTAGTCAGAGAGGGTCAAGGTCAAGTGATTATTGAGCGGGAAACCTATCAAGACTTGGTAAGCTGCGATCTCCTTCCCGATCGCCTCAAATCCATTTCTTAGCAATCACAGGAGACTCGAAACTGGGGTCAGATTGAGTCTGTCCCTAGGTTCAGGTGGCGATCGTCACCTGAATACTCTCTGAAGTGTCCAAGGTAGGAAGCGTGCAGTATCTGCTTAGGGATGTTTAAGGGAAGGATAAAACCCAGTTTTGCCCACTACCGACTCCCTATTGCCTCTTGCCTCTTGCCCACTGCCTATTCCCTAATTCCCTATTCCCTAGCTATGGGAGATCTTTTAACACAATGGTTATCCAACTTAACTGATACTCACAAAAACCTGCTGCATACGGTTGACTTCATCTCCGTTTTGATGTTGACCTACATGGTCTTGATGATTATTGGTGAACGTCGAACTTTGTGGATGGTGCGAGGATTCATTATTCTAATGCTGGGCACCGCCATCAGTTCTGTTGTGAACTTAACCTTACTGAGCTTTGTGTTAAACAAATTAGTCATTGGTTCTGCCGTCGCTATGGCTGTGATTTTGCAGTCCGAGTTTCGTCGGTTGCTGGAACAATTGGGCCAAGGACAAGTCATTGATTTGTTCCTTCCCCCATCTGAGCCTCCCCCCAAAGCAGAGAGTGTGATTGATGAAATTGTCGATGCGGTTAAAGACCTGTCTCAAAATCGGACGGGGGCACTGCTGATTTTAGAAACCACTGGGCCCATTGATGAGCGCGATTTTTCTGTTCCTGGGGTAAGGTTAAATGCAGAAGTTTCCAAGGAGTTGTTACAAACTATTTTCCAAACCAGTACCCTATTACATGATGGAGCGGTTTGGATTCGCATGTCTCGTATTATTGCTGCTGGAGTCATTTTACCCCTATCCGATCGCACCGCCTCCCGTAAGCTGGGGACTCGTCACCGAGCAGCCATGGGCATTACTGACCGCGTGGAAAATTGTCTGTGTGTTGTTGTTTCTGAGGAAACTGGTTCTATCTCTCTGGCGGAAAAGGGTCTCCTGAATCGTCCCTTAACCAGCAGTAAACTAAAGGAACTCTTGGAAGCCAAATTCTCTCAATCAGTAGAACGGGAGGCTGTTGCCCCCGATTTGCGAAATTTGGGCCGCCAGATCAATTCTCAAGGTGCAGCGATGGTTGCACGCCTACTCCGTTTACCTTCTTCTGATTCTCAAAAGAAAAAATGACTGCAAAGCAAATTATTGACTATACTCTGAAGACTCTCCCTAGTGACCTCGATCCCCAAAAGCTTCCTCGTCATGTTGCAGTAATTATGGATGGTAATGGTCGCTGGGCCCAACAGCGAGGACTCCCTAGAATTATGGGACACACCCGTGGAGTAGATACGGTGCGGGAGTTAGTACGCTGTTGTGATGATTGGGGTATCCAAGCCCTAACGGTTTATTCCTTTTCCACTGAAAATTGGAAGCGCCCCCCCCAAGAGGTCAGTGTAATTATGACCTTGCTAGAACAGTTCCTCCAACGGGAATTACCAGAAATGATGGACAGAAAAATTCGCTTAGAGTTGGTGGGAGGTCTACAAGATTTACCCAATTCTGTGCAAAAACAAATTAAAAAATCCATGGGGACAACTTCTCAGAATGAAGGGATGCGGTTTACAGTGGCGACGAACTATGGAGGACGGCAGGAGATTTTACAAGTCTGTCAAGCTCTAGCAGCACAGGTGAAGCAGGGAGATTTAAATCCGGAAGATATCGATCAAGCCTTGTTTGAACGCCATTTGTATACGGTGAATGTGGGCGATCCGGATCTGTTGATTCGCACCAGTGGGGAAATGCGAATTAGTAATTTTTTGTTGTGGCAGTTGGCCTATGCGGAAATTTATATTACGGATATCCTGTGGCCGGATTTTGACCGTGCCGAGATGCATCGGGCGCTCTGGGAGTTTCAGAAGCGCGATCGCCGCTTTGGTAAAGTGAAGTCTTAATTTCGATACCATTAAAAATTAGGTATACTTGTCATCTTATTCCTTATGAACAGAGTTCAGTTGACCGATAGAGGGCGGTTACTGCCCTTGAATCTCAAAAAATTAGTAGCTTTTCTCTTGAGTATCCTGGTTGGCGTTTATGTGCTGGGGGTAGAACCGGCGATCGCCTTAATTCAAGATCCGAGCGAGTTTTCGATTCAACCCTATTTAGATAACGTCGAAAAACAAGTTAAAACGTTCAGGCTCGATAACGGTCTCCGGTTTATTGTCCTCGAGCGCCATCAAGCACCCGTGATATCATTCATGCTCTATGCCGATGTTGGGGGAGCCAATGAACCGGTCAGTAAAACCGGTGTTGCCCATTACTTAGAACACCTCGCTTTCAAGGGAACTACGGCGATCGGAACAACAGACTATGCAGCGGAAAAACCCTTGATGGATGAACTCGATCGCCTCTTCGATCAAATTCAAGCCGCTCAAGCCAATGGAAATACAGAAGAAGCTCAAGAACTACAAGCTAAATTCGATCAAATTAATCAACAAGCCTCCGAGTACATCAAACAAAATGAATTTGGTCAAATCGTGGAGCAGTTTGGGGGTGTGGGACTAAACGCCACGACTTCCACGGATGCGACCCGCTACTTTTTTAGCTTGCCCTCCAATAAACTAGAATTGTGGATGTCCCTAGAGTCAGAACGATTCCTAGACCCGGTGTTTCGGGAATTTTACCAGGAAAAAGAGGTGATTCTGGAAGAGCGACGGATGCGTAGTGATAATTCTCCAATTGGGAAAATGATTGAAGCCTTTCAAGATACAGCATTCAAAGTCCATCCCTATCGTCAACCCGTGATTGGCTATGAGGAAGACTTACGCAATCTCACCCGGCAAGATGTGAAAGATTTCTTCGAGACCTATTATGTGCCCAATAATCTGATTGTAGCGATCGTAGGTGATGTCAACATCGATGAAGTTGAAAAACTAGCTCAAGCCTATTTTGGTCGCTTTCCAGCTCGCCCCACTCCCAAAGTCAAGATACCGGTGGAACCCAAACAAACCGAAACCCGCGAAGTGACCCTAGAACTGCCGACCCAACCGATGTATTTAGAGGGCTATCACCGTCCGGCCGGCAACGATCGAGATCATGCAGTGTACGATCTGATGGGAGCCATTCTCAGTAATGGCCGGACGGCTCGCTTGTATAAGTCCTTAGTAGAAGAGAAACAAGTCGCCCTATCTGCGGCGGGCTTTAGTGGATTTCCGGGCAACAAATACCCCAATTTAATGCTGTTTTACAGCCTAACGGCTCCAGGGCATACAGTCGATGAAGTGTCGGAAGCTTTACAAGTCGAAATTGAACGGCTGAAAACCGAACCGGTGAGTGAAACTGAATTAAATCGGGTGAAAACTCAAGCCAAAGCCAGTTTATTAGGCACGCTAGATTCTAATTCGGGTTTAGCGAGTTTATTAGCAAAATATGAAGCAACAACCGGATCGTGGCGCAATTTATTTCAGGAAGTTGAAGCCATTGAAGCGGTGAGGCCCCAAGATATTCAGCGAGTCGCACAAGCGACATTTACCCCAGAAAATCTCACTATTGGGCGATTGTTAACCGCGAGTAATTAACCATTAGGTAACCGATTACCTATTACCCATTACCCAAAAAAATGATGCAAGTACGACGAGTGATAAAAAAGATGGTTCGGGGACTGTGGCTGGCTTTAATGGTGCTAAGTTTAACTTTAACGGTTCAATGGCATGAATCGGCAGTTGCAGCTCAGGCGAAACCCTACAATGAGTTAACCTTTCCTCCCCTTCCAGAGGTGACTATTCCAGAGTATACCCAGTTTACGATGGACAATGGGATTCAGGTCTTTTTGATGGCAGATCGGGATTTACCTTTGGTGACAGGAAGAGCGATGTTTAATACGGGCGATCGCCTGGAACCCAAGGAAAAAGTTGGGTTAGCTGGGTTAGTAGGCGTAGTGATGCGTAGCGGTGGAACCCAAACCTATACCCCAGATGAACTTAACCGATCGCTCGAAGATCGAGCCGCTTCGATTGAAACTTCGATTGGAACTTCAGCCGCTACGGCTCAGTTTAGTGCTTTAACGCCCGATACCGATGAGGTGTTAAGACTCTTTGCCCAAGTATTGCGCCAACCGGCTTTTAATGAGCAGCAATTGCAGTTAGCGAAAACTCAACTTGAAGGCAGTATAGCCCGTCGCAATGATAGCCCCGATGATATCGCCAGTCGAGAATTTCAGAAGCTCATTTATGGAGCCGAAAGTCCCTATGCGCGGACAGTTGAATATGAGACGTTAGAGGCGATCGATCGCCAAGATCTGATTGACTTTTATCAACAGTATTTTGTCCCCAATAATATGATGCTGGGTTTAGTGGGGGATTTTGACCCAGCCCAAATGCGACAAAAATTAGAAGCGACATTTAGAGATTGGCAACCGAATCCGAATTTTAAGCATCCTCCCCTGCCACAAGTTTCCCAGAGCCAAGCCGGGGAGATTTTTCTGGTCAATCAACCGCAACTGACTCAGAGTAATGTGTTGATGGGCCATTTAGGTGGACAGTTGGATAGTCCTGACTTCTTTGCCTTGTCAGTGATGAATGAGGTGTTAAATGGGTTAGGGGGTCGCTTGTTTAATGAGGTGCGATCGCGCCAAGGGTTAGCTTATTCGGTTTATGGGGTTTGGAGTGCCCGCTATGACTATCCAGGGATATTTATTGCTGGGGGTTCAACGCGTTCAGAAGCAACTGTTCCCTTGATTCAAGCATTGCGCCAAGAGTTCGATGGCATTATCCAAAAGCCCATTACTGCCCAAGAATTAGCCGCAGCTAAAGATGGAGTCCTCAATTCCTTTGTGTTTAATTTCCAACAACCCTCTCAAACCCTTTCCCGCCTGATGCGCTATACCTATTATGGTTATCCTGAAGATTTTATCTTCCAATATCAACGGGGTGTGGAAGCCACCACAATTGAGGATGTGCAGCGGGTAGCACAGGAATACCTGCAACCGGAAGAGATGGTGACGTTAGTGGTGGGAAATCAAGACCAGATCGATCCGCCCTTGAGCGCATTAAGTGAGGATGGTGGGGTGACGGCGATCGACGTTACGATTCCTGAACAAAGTTAATTGCCCACATTCCACACGACAATTTGTGGTGTATTGCTGTAACATAAATGCTGGCGGTCACACAGTGACCGCCACTACAATCCAATTCAACCCAGCACTGGAACGGCTCCTTGACATCCAACCCCTGCCTAAAGGCGAGGGGATTCCTAAACCTCACGTTAGCGAAGCTCCTCCGCAGGAGGCTTTAGGTTTCTGTTTCATAGCAGTTGCCTTCACAGATTTACTCTGTTTCCGCTTCGCGGACATGAACGGGTCTTACACTCGCTCCGCAGACTGACA
>NZ_CEZBFX010000012.1:0-15069 GCF_982964205.1 Roseofilum sp.
TAGGAGGAAAAGGATCATTTTTGACCCAAATCTCCCTAGATTCAGAAGCAACAGAGGTCAAAAATACGAGCGCGGAATTTTTAGGAGAACTAGCATTAGTTCCAGAAAAGAAACGCTATCAGCGGATGGTTGATTACCTTCAAATTAAAATTGGTGAATTACTAAGATTTTCTCCATCCCAACTTCCCAATACACAATCAGGATTCTTTGATATGGGTATGGATTCACTGATGGCAGTTGAACTGAGAAGTATTTTGAGTCATAGTCTGGGAAGTTCAATTAGTGCGGCTACATTATTTGAGGCTTCCAATATTCAAAACTTGGCTAAATACCTAATCAATGAGCTGTTCCCAGATCGGCAAAACACAATAACAGAGAGAAGTGAGAAGAAAAATATACAGCCTCTAAACATAGTTGAATCTCAAGAAACTCAATCAGAAACTGAAATTGAGGACACAATAGCACAAGAGTTAAAAGAGATTTTCACTATTCTAGATGAAGGGAACTAATTAAAATGAACAAAAATCCTCAAACAACTGAACAAAAGTTCTCATCTAAACAAGTCCTAAAAGCTCTCCAAGAAATGCGGAGTAGGCTAGATGCCGTAAACAAAGCCCAAACGGAACCGATCGCAATTGTTGGGATGGCCTGTCGATTTCCTGGAGGAGCTAACGACCCATCAACATACTTGAACATATTGCATAATGGTATAGATGCCATTACACCCGTTCCTCCTGAGCGTTGGAATGTGAATGCTTATTATGATTCCGACCCCGAAGTTTCAGGGAAAGCCTATACTAAGGAAGGTGGTTTTATTGAGCAAGTCGACCAATTTGACCCTTTATTTTTTGGCATTGCTCCTAAAGAGGCAGTTATTTTAGATCCTCAATATAGACTACTCTTAGAAGTAACGTGGGAAGCATTAGAAAATGCTGGACAAATATGGGAGAACCTTAAGAATAGCCAGACCAGTGTGTTCATAGGAATCTCTACAGATGACTATTCTGCTGTAAGTCTAATGAACCAAAATCAAATTGGCAATAATACAAGTGTTGGCAATAATAGGAGTGTTGGTGTAGGTCGTATTTCTCATCTCTTGGGTTTGCAGGGGGCTAATATACAGGTCGATACAGCTTGTTCGAGTTCTTTAGTTGCGACCCATCTGGCTTGTCAGAACTTACGTTTAGGAGAATCCAACTTAGCCTTAGTCGGTGGAGTCAATTTAATATTATCACCCATCAGTACCATTGGTCGTTGCGAACTGAAAGCCTTATCTCCAGATGGTCGTTGCAAAACTTTTGATGCTGCTGCTAATGGTTATGGTCAAGGAGAAGGATGTGGTGTCCTAGTTTTAAAACGTTTGTCCGATGCTATTTCTGATGGAGACTCCATCTTAGCCCTTATTCGAGGTTCTGCTGTTAATCACGATGGGCCAAGTAGTGGGATGACGGTTCCTAATAAAATGGCTCAGAAACAGGTGATTCAACAAGCATTAGCAAATGCAAAGTTAGAACCTCATCAAATTAGCTATTTGGAGGCTCACGGTACAGGAACGTCTTTAGGAGACCCCATTGAGATAGAAGCTCTGGCAGAAGTATACTGTAAAAACCGTTCAGCAGATTCCCCTCTAATTGTGGGATCAGTCAAGACGAATATTGGTCATCTAGAAGCAGCAGCCGGTGTCTCATCCTTGATGAAGGTGATTTTAGCCCTTCAGCATCAGGAAATTCCGCCTCATTTGCATTTTAAAAAACCGAATCCCCATGTAGATTGGGATAAATTACCCATAAAAATTCCGACTTCGTTAATGTCGTGGTCTGATGAGGGAAAACTCAGAATAGCAGGAGTGAGTTCCTTTGGCATGGGTGGAACAAATGCTCATGTAATTATAGAAGAAGCACTTTCTCCAATCAAAACTCAAAATGTTATTGAACGTCCAATTCATCTATTAACTCTCTCAGCTAAAACAGAAAAGGCTCTAGATGAGTTGGTCAGTAGTTATCAAAATCACCTAGAAACTAATCCTAAGCTAGTACTAGCAGAGGTCTGTTATACCGCCTCTACAGGCAGAGCGCATTTTAATTATCGATTAGGGGTTATTGCTTCTGAGCTGACAGAATTAACAGAGAAACTGCTGGGGTGGAAAACTCAGAAACAATTAGTAGGAGTATTTTCAGGACAACCCAATAGTGAAGAACCCAAAATAGCATTCCTATTCACAGGCCAAGGTTCCCAGTATGTGAATATGGGAAGGCAACTATATGAACAAGCACCGACTTTCCGTCAAACTTTAGAGGAATGCGATCGGATTCTACAACCCTATCTAGAAGTCCCTCTATTAGAAATTATCTACCCTAAAGAAACAAAACAATCAAGTTCTGATCTATTAGACCAAACCGCTTATACCCAACCCGCCCTATTTGCCATAGAATACGCCCTCTTTAAACTATGGGAATCCTGGGGAGTCCAACCCGATGTAGTTATGGGTCATAGTGTAGGAGAATATGTAGCCGCAACAGTAGCAGGAGTATTTAGCCTAGAAGACGGTCTCAAACTCATAGCCATGCGGGGCAAACTAATGCAACAGTTACCCTCTGGTGGTCAGATGGTATCCGTAATGGCATCAGAATCTCAGGTAACAGAAGCCATAAAAGCAGATAAGGCCCAAGTAACAATAGCAGCAGTTAACGGGCCAGAAAGTACAGTTATCTCAGGTGAGAGTGCAGCCATAGCTAAGATTTGTAGTGTCTTTGAAGGAGTTGGAATCAAGACAAAGCAACTACAAGTCTCCCATGCTTTCCATTCCCCATTGATGGAGCCGATGTTAACAGAATTTGAAGCAGTAGCCAAAGAAATCAGCTATAATCCACCCAAAATACCCCTGATATCAAACGTAACGGGTACTGAAGTAGGGACAGAAATATGCACGGCTCAATATTGGGTAGCTCATGTGCGTCAACCCGTAAGGTTTGCCCAGAGTATGAAAACGCTAGAAGAGCAAGGATATGAAACGTTTCTGGAAATTGGGCCTAAACCGATATTGTTAGGAATGGGAAGGAAATGTGTAATAGAAGAAGTAGGAGAATGGTTGCCCTCATTGCGTCCAGGAGTAGATGAATGGCAACAAATACTATCGAGTCTGGGACAATTGTATGTCAAAGGAGTAAAAATAGATTGGTCAGGATTTGACTCAGACTATAGTCGTCAGAAAGTAGCCTTACCTACATATCCATTCCAACGAGAAAGATGTTGGATAGAAACTAATCCTAACGTCAACTTCTGGCCTAAACAAAAATTGTCAACAGACCCAAACTTCCATCCACTATTAGGTCAGAAGCTTAATTGTGCAAGCGAACAACACATATTTGCTTCACAAATAGGAGAAAACTCACCCAATTATCTGAGCCACCACCGCATCTTCAATCAAGTTGTTTTTCCTACAACAGGCTACTTGGAGATGGCAAGTGCAGCAGGAAATCAGAAATTTAAAACACCCCGTATAGTAATCGAAGATCTAACTATCAGTAAGGGCTGGACGCTACCAGAAGGACAATTAACCAATGCCCAAACTATACTCACTGCATTAGACAACCAAAGCTATCAATTTCAAATATTTTCTCAACACCAACAAAACCAACAGGAACAGAAGTGGACGCTCCATGCGACAGGAAAAGTCCGAACTGCCCAAACTAATATAACTCCAAGCCAAGTCGATCTAGAAAAATACAAAGCAGAGTGTCGTCAACCCATAGAAGTCAAAGAACATTATCAACAATCTCGGCAATTTGGGCTTGATTATGGCAGCAGTTTCCAAGGTATCTGCGAGTTATGGTCGGGTGAAAACAAAGCCTTGGCTCAGATTAAGTTACCTGAAGAATTGATAGCAGAAACAATAGATTATCACTTCCATCCCGCATTATTAGACGCAGCTTTGCAGTTAATCGGTCATATATGGCCAGAAGTAGAGAGCGATAAAACTTATCTGACGGTAGGGGTAGAGGAGTTCAAGGTCTATAGTCGTCCAGGGCTTTCTTTTTGGGCATACGCATCAGCGATCGCGACTGGAGTAGAAGGTCAAGAAAATATGACCACTCAAGTGACACTACTGAGTCCAGAAGGGGAAATAATTGCCACAGTCAAAGGCTTACAAGTAAAAGTGGCCAATAAACAGACCTTACTAGGCACAGAAGGAGAATCAATCACCAATTGGTTGTATGAAGTAGAATGGAGAACTAAAGGTCTTTTAGGCCGGTTGTTACCTCCTGACTTTTTGCTTGCTCCTGTAGAAGTTTCCCAAAAATTAACTCCCAACCTACAAGAATTAGTCACCCAGATAGATAATGCTTCTACCTCAGAAATACAAAGGAAGGTAGAAGCATTAAGTGTAGATTATATCGTGCAAGCCTTGCTATCAATGGGTTGGTCATATAAACCAACAGAGAGCTTCAACTTAGAGGCAGCAGTCCAACGTTTAGGTATAGTTCCGAGTCAGCGACGATTATTCAAGCGTTTGCTACAAATCCTAGCAGAAGTAGGAATACTCCAGCCGAATCAACAACAGTGGGAGGTACAACAAACCTTAGAGAGAGTTGACCCGACCCAAAAAAGCCAAAGTTTACTGAATCAATATCCAGAAGAAGTAGCTGGATTAACTCTATTAGACCGTTGTGCATCTCAACTAGCGATCGCACTACGAGGAGCAATAGATCCGGTAGAACTGGTGTTCCCTCAAGGGGATTTGACCACAGCAACCCAATTCTATCAAGAGTCACAAGTAACGAAGGTGATGAATACGATAGTGCAAAAAACTATCACTCAAGCCATTGAGAAGTTACCACCGAGCCGAGGTATACGGTTATTGGAAATCGGAGCAGGAACAGGAGGGACTACAAGTTATATTTTGCCCCATCTCAATCCTAACCAAACGGAATATATATTCACGGATATTGGGGCTTTATTCACCAGTAAAGCTCAAGAGCAATTCAAGGATTATCGATTCATCAGCTATCAAACTTTAGATATTGAGGTAGACCCAACCAGCCAAGGATTTACACCTCATCAGTATGATGTCATTATTGCGGCTAATGTCCTTCATGCTACCACGAGTATGAAGCAGACCTTATCCCATGTGCGACAACTGTTAGCACCAGGGGGAATGTTGGTCTTGTATGAAACAACAACACGATCTCGATTTTCGGATTTAATCTTTGGACTATTAGAAGGATGGTGGAAGTTCACTGATTATGACTTGCGATCCGACTACCCTCTATTGAGTCGCCAGCAGTGGAAAAAGGTTTTGAGTGAAACCGGTTTTACTCAAGTCGTTACTCTACCAGAAGTTGAGAGTATGGCAGAAGTATTTGCTCAACAAGGGGTGATTGTCGCCCAAGCAGATCCAACAAACACAGAGCCAACTTCATTGGCACCAAAGGGCTGGTTGATACTAGCAGACCAACAAGGAATTGCTCAACAGGTGGCTAGTCAACTCCACGAAGCAGGAGAGGTTTGTACGTTAGTATTTGCAGGAGAGAATTACCAACAGCTTGCCCCGGAAGAATTTACCATTAATCCTCATAATCCAGAAGAATTTGAGCAACTGATAGAAGCTGTTGCGACCCAATCCCCCTCGTTATCGGGAGTCGTACAATGTTGGACAACCGAAGCAGGAGTCGATAAAAATCTGAGCGTTGAGGAATTAGAAAATTTATCGCAGCTCGGGTGTGGTACGACCTTATCTTTGGTACAAGCCTTAGTCAAAGTCAAATTATCTCGATCGCCCCGGTTATGGTTAGTGACCAATGGTTCTCAACCCGTACCGTCCAATAATCCAGTCATACCAGGAGTAGCCCAATCTTCACTGTGGGGTATGGGAAAAGTGATTCGCTTAGAATATCCCGATCTAAAGTGTGTGTGCATAGATTTAGACCCACAGCAGACAATAGAAACTCAAGCTGAGGCACTATTCCAGGAAATCTGGTCGGAGGATACGGAAGACCAGGTAGCATGGCGCGCAGGTGAGCGTTATGCGCCTCGATTGGTGGCTAGTCGTCGTCAGCAAACTGATGCTACTATTCAAAAGCCTTTATGTTTCCATCAGAATGCTACCTATTTGATTACAGAAGGTATAGGAGATGTAGGTTTATTGGTGGCTCGTTGGATGGTAGAGAAAAGAGCAAAGCATTTGGTGTTGCTGGGATGCGGTTCACTAGATGATGCTAACCGTCAAAAAATAACGGAGTTAGAAAGGGCTGGAGTTTCTGTAGTACTGGAGAAAGCTGATGTGTCTGATGTCGAATCAATGAGCAGAGTGCTGCACAAAATTGAGCAGTCAAACAGACCACTAACAGGAGTAATCCATTCGGCTGAACTGTTGTCGGATGACGTTCTACAACACCAGAGTGAATCCAGCTTTAAGCAAGTGATGGCATCCAAAGTCAAAGGTGCTTGGCATTTGCATCAATTGACTCAAAACCAACAGTTGGACTTTTTTATATTGTTTTCTTCCGTTGCATCGTTGTTGGGTTCACCAGGTCAAGGAAATCAGGCTGTAGCCAGTGGATTTCTTGATGGTTTAGCCCATTATCGCCGTGCGATGGGATTACCAGGATTAAGCATTCATTGGGGTTCTTTTGCTCAAGTGGAAGAGGTGGAAGAACCCGGTTTGGAAGTCAATCTACAGAAGCAGGGAATGGGTGTGATATCTCCCACTCAGGTTCTAGAGTCGCTAGAGCTACTGATGAGTGGTAGTGGTTCGGAGATAGAAGTAGGAGTGCTACCGATTGAGTGGTCAGCTTGGCAGGAAAGAGTAGCCCAATGGCCTTTTTTGGCAGATTGGCAGGAAACCAACCCAACAACTTCTGAAGTATCTCAGTCAGAGTTTCTGTTAAAGTTGAAGGCAACCGCACCTAACGAACGTCGCTCGTTATTAGTCGCTCATGTGCGCCGTCAATTTGCTCTAGTGTTAGGGATAAATCATCCTGAATCTATTTCATTAGAGACTGGATTTTTTGATTTAGGTATGGATTCTTTGACTTCTGTTGAATTAAGGAATAAGTTGCAGACCAGTTTAGAGTGTTCACTGCCGTCTTCTCTAGCTTTTGATTATCCGAATCTTCAGGCACTAACCGACCATCTGGAAGAGACAATAATTTTACCATTAGATGAGGCAGGATCGCAATCTGAAACCCCATTAGACAAAAATCAGAATCACTTGGAGCTAGAAACTTCAGAAAATATGCTGGCTGAAATTAATCATCTTTCTGAAGATGAAATTGATATGGCGGTTGAGGAAGCGATTGGTGAACTCGATCAACTTTTATAGTAAATCAGATAAAGTTGCTTACTTTTAATTAATAGTATTAGGAGAAATAAAGATGGAACTTAACGCATCCCAAAAGCTCTCAAATGAGCAGCGTCTACTGCTAAAACTTAAACAAGCAACTGCAAAAATACAAGAAATTAGAGCAGCCGCTACAGAGCCAATAGCCATTATTGGCATGAGTTGTCGGTTCCCTGGAGGTGCATCTACTCCAGAAGCCTTCTGGGATATTTTACAAAATGGAGTAGATGCGATCGCGGAAGTCCCAAAAGACCGATGGCATCTTGATGATTATTACGACCCAGACCCAGACGCTCCTGGCAAAATGTCTACTTGTCATGGAGGGTTTATCGATCGAGTACAAGAATTTGATGCCAACTTCTTTGGTATTTCTCCTAAAGAAACTATCCATCTAGACCCTCAACATAGATTACTCTTAGAAGTCAGTTGGGAAGCTCTAGAGTATTCAGGAGAGAATCCGCAACAACTTAAAGGGAGTCAAACCGGTGTATTTGTTGGTATTTGTAGCAGTGATTATAGCCACCGTATATTGAGTCATGGTCTAGAACAAATTGATGCTTACATAAGTTCGGGCAATTCTCACAGTACAGCATCAGGGCGAATTTCCTATATTCTGGGGCTAGTTGGGCCTAACTTAGTCGTAGACACTGCCTGTTCCTCTTCATTAGTTAGTATCCATTTAGCTTGTTCGAGTTTAAGGAATCAAGAGTGCAATCTAGCTCTAGCAGGAGGGGTAAATCTATTACTATCTCCAGAGGTTAGCATCGCCCTGTCTCAGGGTCGTATGCTATCGGTGGATGGTCGGTGCAAGACCTTTGATGCTTCAGCCAATGGTTATGTGCGTGGAGATGGATGTGGGATTGTTGTATTAAAGCGCCTCAGTGATGCAGTGGCCAATCGGGATAATATTCTGGCAGTAATTCGTGGAACTGCTATGAATCAAGACGGACCGAGTAGTGGCTTGACAGTACCTAATGGTCCATCTCAAGTTGCTGTTATCCGTCAAGCTTTGGCCAATGGAGGAGTAGACCCAGCAGAGGTTAGTTATATTGAAGCTCATGGTACAGGAACTTCTTTAGGAGATCCTATGGAAGTGGAAGCTTTAGGAGCGGTATTTGGCAAAACCCACTCTCAAGAGCACCCTTTAATCCTGGGTTCAGCTAAAACGAATATTGGTCATACTGAAGGAGCAGCAGGAGTTGCAGGCTTGATGAAATTAGTCCTGCAACTGCAACATCAACAAATCGCACCATCTCTACATTTTAATCAACCTAATCCTTATATTAATTGGTCTCAATTACCCGTAAAAGTTTCAACTCAACTCACCCCTTGGGAAACCAATGGAAAAACTCGTATAGCAGGAGTAAGTGCCTTTGGTTTTAGCGGAACGAATACTCATATAATCTTAGAAGAAGCACCAAGAGAAGATAATAGGCAACAGGTAACTGGCAACAGTGAAAATGATTTAGAACGGGAAGCTCATCTATTAACTCTCTCCGCCAAAACTAAAACTGCTCTTAGTGATTTAGTCAATAATTATCAAAATCATATAACTATTTATCCGGAATTAGAGGTGGCTGATATCTGCTATACCGCTAATATAGGACGTGCCCACTTCCACCACAGACTAGCAATCCTGGCACATAACCAATCAGAATTAGTGGAGAAATTCCGACAGTACAAAGATGGAGAAGAAGTCCCCGGAATTTACTCGGGAGAACTGATTAATAATACCACGATCCCCCAAGTCGCCTTCCTTTTCACAGGACAAGGTTCTCAATATGTGAATATGGGAAGGCAGTTGTATCAAACAGCCCTCCCTTTTCGTGAAGCAATTCACCAATGTGAAGACATTCTGAGTTGTGTCGAAAACTTCCAGGACACTTCATTACGAGACCTTCTCTATCCAGAAAATATAGATGAGTCGAATGCATTCCGACTAGACCAAACAGCCTATACCCAGCCTGCTTTATTTGCTATAGAATACGCTTTGTATCAACTGTGGCAATCCTGGGGAATTAAACCGGATGTCGTCATGGGTCATAGTGTGGGTGAATATGTAGCCGCAACGGTAGCGGGAGTATTTAGTTTAGAGGATGGTTTGAAATTAATTGCTGCCCGGGGAAGGTTGATGCAAAAATTACCAACTGGCGGGGAGATGGTTTCAGTAATGGCATCAGAGTCGGTGGTGAAAGCGGCGATCGCTGCCCATCCAGAACTATCGATAGCAGCTATCAACGGACCAGAAAGTATCGTTATTTCGGGTGACTCTATGGCCATCAAAGCCATTGTCAGCAGCCTAGAATCAGCCGGAATCAAAACCAAACAACTGCAAGTCTCCCATGCCTTCCATTCATCATTGATGGAACCGATGTTGGCAGAATTTGAAGCGATCGCCAATCAACTGACCTACCATCAACCCACGATACCAGTAATCTCTAACCTTACAGGAACCAAAGCAGACAACGCGATTGTCTCCGCACAATATTGGGTAAATCACGTCCGCCAACCCGTAAGGTTTGATCGAGGAATGAAGGAGTTAAACCAACAAGGCTTTACAACTTTCCTAGAAATTGGCCCCAAACCAATTTTGTTGGGAATGGGAAGACAATGTTTACCCGAAGAGGTAGGTGTGTGGCTACCATCGTTGCGTCCAGGAGTGGATGAATGGCAACAGATGCTTTCAAGTTTAGGAAAGTTGTATGTACAGGGAGCCAAAGTAGATTGGTTAGGATTTGACCAAAACTATAACCGGGAGAAAGTAGTTTTGCCGACCTATCCATTCCAAAGAGAAAAATACTGGATAGAAAGCAATAATAAATACCAGCCAAGCCTGCGTTTATCGACAACACAATATTGGCACCCATTACTAGGAGAAAAGCTAGAACTAGCAGGAATAGAAGATCAACATCGTTTTCAATCCTACCTAGGCGCTCAATCTCCAGACTACTTGAATCACCACCAAGTCTTTGATCGGTCTCTATTTCCGGGTACAGGCTATCTAGAAATGGCAATGGCAGTGGGAAGAAATCTCTTCAGCTCCCAAGAACAAGTCGTCGTTTCTGATGTGGCGATCGCGCAAGGGTTGATCCTACCAGAAACAGAACTTAAGAAGGTACAGACAGTCGTCAGTCTTTTAGACAATAATAGTTACAAGTTTGAAATATTTAGTGCATCAGAAGCTGGGAATCAACAGGTGCGACAATGGAAATTGCACAGTGAAGGAACAATATATCCCCAATCCATTGCTAAAAGTCCAGCTAAAATTGACCTCGAACAATACAAAAGAGACTGTAGTCAAGCCATAGAAGTTCAAGAACATTATCAACTCTGTGGCTCAACAGGTCTAAAACACGGGAGAAGTTTCCAAGGACTCAAACAGTTGTGGAAAGGTGAAGGTAAAGCCCTCGCAGAAATAGCCTTACCGGAGGAGTTAATAGGAGAGGTAACAGACTATCAGATACATCCAGCCTTATTAGATGTAGCGATACAAATCACGGGTCATGCTCTGGGCAAAATAGAAACAGGCGATAAAACCTATCTACCAGTAGGGATAGAGAAATTGAAGCTGTATCGTCAGGCAATAAGTCAAGCATGGGCGATCGCCGAAATACCAGAAAACAGCTTAACAGCCGATATTTTCCTCGTAGATAACCAGGGAACTGTGGTAGCCGAGCTGGAGGGATTAAGGATAATGGTTACAACAACCGATACCCTCCTCAAAAGTCTGCAACCAGATATCAGCCATTGGTATTATCAAATCAACTGGCAAGCCCAAGCCCTATCCTCAACAAACCCATCAACAGCAAGCAGCAAATGGTTAGTCTTGACAGAAGAGACTCAACTACTAGAAACACTCCAACACAAAGGTCATGAGTCCATCAGAGTATCACCAGGACAGACCTATAAGCAGCTAAGTCTACAACACTATCAAATCAATCCCACCAGCGAAGAGCAATTCCAGCAACTGCTAGAGGAAAATCCAGGGATTACAGGCGTTGTGCATTTGTGGGGAGTGCAGCCATCAGCAAACAAAGATAACTTAGAATTAGAGAAAATCCAAGAAAATAGCTGCGCCGCAGCACTGCATTTGGTGCAAGCAATCCTCAAGAGCAAAGACAAAACCATGCCACAGCTATGGTTAGTAACTCAAGGAACCCAGAGTGTCAAAACAGACTCCGAAGTCATTAACCCTGAGTATAGAAGTTTATGGGGACTAGGAGGGGTAATTGCCCAAGAACACTTAGAGTTAAGGTGTAAACGGTTCGACTGTGACCCAGAAGCAAGTATTAATGAAAACTTAGACTCCCTAGTCCATGAACTATTATCAGAAGATGTAGAAGAGCAAATAGCAATACGTCAAGGAAGTCGCTATGTCGCCAGACTCGAACAAAAACCACAGCAACAATCAATAAATTCGCCAGGGCAACCGGTGCAATTAAAACTGGCAGAATACGGAGTGATAGACAACCTCAGTTGGCAGCCAATGCAGCGTCGTCTTCCTGAAGCCAACGAAGTAGAAATTGAGGTAGCGGCAGTAGGACTAAACTTCCGAGATGTGCTTAATGCCCTGGGATTACTCCAAGATTACTATGCCGAACATCTGGGCATTACCAGTTCCAAACAACTCACCTTTGGCTTGGAATGTACAGGAACAATCTCTGCTGTCGGAGCAGAAGTCTCACAATGGCAAGTAGGAGACGAAGTCATCACAAATATGGTTCACGATGGCTTCAGCAGCTTCACCATTACCCTAGCTGAATATCTCATCCCCAAGCCGAAACCCATGAGTTTCAGCGAAGCAGCCACCTTGCCAGTAACATTTTCTACGGCTTACTACGCATTGGAGAAGTTAGCCAAAATTCAACCTGGAGAGCGAGTATTAATTCATGCGGCAGCCGGAGGAGTAGGGCAAGCCGCAGTACAAATAGCTCAACGGGCAGGAGCCGAAATTTTTGCCACAGCTAGTCCGCCCAAATGGGAGTTTCTCAAGTCCCTAGGCATCAAACATATTATGAACTCCCGCACCCTAGATTTTGCGGACCAAGTTATGGAGCTTACTGGAGGAGGGGGAGTAGATATAGTCCTCAATAGCCTCAACGGAGAGTACATTCCCAAGAATTTGGAAATATTAGCCCCTCAAGGAAGATTTGTGGAAATCGGAAAAATTGGGATTTGGGAGCAGCAGCAAGTCAAAGAAAAACGACCAGATATCAGCTATTTCCCCTTTGATTTAGGCGAAGTATTCCGACAACAACCCAAGGTAGTCACTCAGTTGTCAGAAGAAGTAATCCACAGATCGAGCAAAGGAGAACTTGTTGCCCTACCTCACAAGGTATTTGCCAGTACACAAATTACAGAAGCCTTCCGGTATATGCAACAAGCTAAGAACATCGGCAAGATAGTCGTGCAGATGCCACAAATTTCTATCGAGCCAAAGTCCATCCAACCAGAAGCAAGTTATTTGATTACAGGAGGATTAGGAGCATTAGGATTGGAAGTAGCCCAATGGTTGGTAAAACAAGGAGCCAAGCATCTTGTCTTGAGCAGCCGTCGCGCTCCCAGTGAAACCGCACAACAAATCATAGGCAACTTACAAACAGATGGAGCTTCTGTGGATATCTTATTAGGGGATATTTCCCGTCAAGAAGATGTCGCCAAAACTTTAGAGGCAATATCAACATCATTCCCCCCACTCAAAGGAGTGATTCATGCCGCTGGAGTATTGGATGATGGCGTACTACAACAGATGAGTTGGGAACGCTTCACCAAAGTGATGGCACCCAAGGTTCAAGGAACTTGGAATTTGCATCAATTCACCAAAGACTTACCCTTAGATTTCTTTGTCTGTTTTTCCTCTGTAGCTTCGATTTTGGGAGGACCTGGACAGGGAAATTATGCTGCGGCCAATTCTTTTATGGATGGATTAGCTCACTATCGTCGGGGTCTGGGATTACCAGGGTTAAGTATCAACTGGGGAGCTTGGGGATCGGTAGGAATGGCAGCTCGTTTAGATAGTCTCAATCAAAAGCGGCTCGATAGTAGTGGGGTAATTGCTATAGAACCAGAACGGGGAATGCAGGCATTAGGTTCATTGCTCTCCAGCTCTTCAAGTCAAGTTATAGTGTGGCCGATTAATTGGTCAAAATTTGTCAAGCAGCTCCCTGGTGGGCGAAAGATATCATTCCTAGAGAATTTGATTTCAAGTGAGCCATCATTAACCCAAAATTCAGCATTTAGGGAACAACTCGAATCAGTACCCGTTTCAGAACGTCAGGAATTATTGGCGAATCAGATCCGCTCTTTGATCGCAAAAACATTGGGCTGGAAAGATCCGCAACAAATAGGAATTCGTCAACCTTTATTTGACTTAGGATTAGATTCCCTGATGACAGTGGAATTGAAAAACAGATTGGAGTCAAGTTTACAGACAAATTTGAGTTCTAAATTGTTATTTGACTATCCGACTGTTGAGGCATTAGTAGAGCATTTAGCCAATGTAATTCCTCTGGAATTTTCTGTTACAAATAGCTCAGATAAATCCAGTCATGAATTGCCTACTGAAGAAATTGATTTTAATGCAGAAGCAACCTTAGACCCGACCATTATTGTTAATACTACAGTAGCCCGAAATATTATTGAACCTCAGAATATTTTCTTGACCGGAGCAACCGGTTTTATTGGAGCTTATTTGCTTGATGAGTTATTGCAAAAAACTTCAGCAAATATATATTGCCTAATTCGGGCTAATGATCGGGATTTAGCTAAACAGAAACTCAAAGATAAACTGGAATCTTATTGGCTCTGGGATGAAGAGAAATTTAGCTCCAGAGTTATCCCTGTAGTAGGAGATTTATCTAGCAAGTTTTTCGCATTATCAACGGAAGAATTCAAGTTTCTTGCCAACCAGATTGATATTATTTATCATAGTGGAGCTTGGACTAATCATCTTTATCCTTACACTATACTCAAACCAACTAATGTTTTAGGAACTCAAGAAGTTTTGAGATTAGCTAGTCAAATTCATGTAAAACCCGTTCATTTTCTATCTAGTTATGTAACGTTATTGTCATCTAGTAATAATGAAAGTGAGGAAGTTAATAATCTGACAACTGGTTACTCCCAAAGTAAATGGGTAGCGGAAAAATTAGTAGCCACAGGGAGGGAGATAGGGATTCCTACGTCTATATATCGGTTAGCAACAATAACATCAGATGCTAATACTGGTGCTAGCAGGATTGATGATAGAATTTGTCGCTATGTTATGGGTTGTATTGAATTAGGAATGGTGCCCATTTTAGGAAGTAAGTTAGGAGAGAACTGGGTTCCTATAAATGAAACAAGTCAAGCAATTGTTTACTTGTCTCAGCAAGAGACCTCCTTGGGCAAAACATTTAATATAGTCAATCCTAAATCCACATCTTGGAATCATATATTTGATTTAATTTGCTCTTTGGTTCCCTCCGTGAAAAAAGTTTCATCAACTGATTGGGAGATGGCTTTATCAAATCATCCTGATAATCCGCTCTATCCTTACTTTTTTGGTGTGCAGTCTGGAGTGGAAAAATTAACAGAAAAAGAGGCGGGTATACTTTCAGGCGTTACTATTGACGATCGCGATACTCAGAATGGGTTGCTCGGCAGTGAAATTACTTTTAGCAGTATAGACAAGGCATACATAGAAACAATGCTTTCATATTTGAACAAAAGTGGCTTCATCAACTCATCTT